>NZIM01000068.1 GCA_002691585.1 Legionellales bacterium | reverse complement strand
GGAGGATTTTGTGGTAGGAACTTTTAAAATTATAACTAAGAGGTTTTAAAATGAGCGATATTGAAGATAGAGTAAAAAAAATTGTTGTTGAACACCTAGGTGTTGAGGAGTCTAAAATCCAAAGTGACTCAAAATTTATTGATGACTTAGGCGCTGATAGTTTGGACACTGTTGAGCTAGTAATGGCTTTTGAAGAAGAATTTGGATGTGAAATTCCTGATGATGCAGCAGAAAAGATTGTAACTCTGAAAGATGCTGTTACTTACCTAAGCGCTAACTCAAACTAAAATAATTTTATTTTTATAAATTGAGGAGAGTTGTAGTTACTGGCCTAGGGACTATAAACCCTCTTGGCAATACTGTTCAGAAAAGCTGGGAAAAACTAATTAACTCGAAGAGTGGTATTAGTCAAATCACCAGCTTTGATGCTAACGAATATCCATGTAAAATTGCTGGATCAATAAGCCAAGATGAAATAAATAATGATATTGTCTCTTCAAGAGAACAAAGAAAAATTGATAGATTTATATCACTTGGTTTAATTGCGGCTCATGAAGCCTTTTTAGACTCAGGTTTCGAGGTAGACGAAGAAAATTCATTAAGGTCTGGAGTTATGGTGGGTTCAGGTATTGGTGGACTCGATACCATTTATAGAAACTCCTCAATCTTGGACAACCAGGGTATTAGAAAAATATCTCCTTTCTTTATACCTTCCTCGTTAATTAATTTATTGTCAGGGCATATTTCAATCAAATATAATTTGAAAGGTCCTAATAGTTCTCCTGTTACTGCTTGTGCAACTGGAACACATGCAATTGGCGACTCTTTTACATTAATTAAAAACGGTAAGGCAGATTTTATGATCTGCGGTGGAGCTGAAGCTGCAATATGTCCTTTGGGAATAGCTGGTTTCTCTGCTGCAAGGGCATTATGTAACACTTTCAATGAAAATCCTGAAAAAGGTTCAAGACCATGGGATAAAGATAGGTCTGGTTTTGTAATGGGTGAAGGGGCTGGAGTTTTGGTGCTAGAAGAACTAAGCCATGCCCAAAAGCGTAATGCTAAAATTTATGCAGAGGTTAAGGGATATGGTATGTCTGGTGATGCCTATCATATTACGAAACCCTCAGAAGATGGTAACGGTGGCTATAGGGCAATGCAAATGGCTCTATTTGAATCAAGCCTTAGTTCAGAAAAAATTGAATATGTAAATGCGCATGGTACATCAACGCCAGTGGGGGATTTGATTGAGCTCTCTGCAGTCGAAAAACTACTGGGATCAAATAACAATCTCTTCATGAGCTCTAACAAATCAGCCATTGGGCACCTTTTAGGAGCGGCCGGGGCTGTGGAGGCAGTTTTTAGTTTAAAGTCAATAGATGCAGGCATTCTTCCTCCCACACTTAATCTTGACAATCCCGATACACCAACAAAAATAAACCTAATTCCCCACGAGTCAGTTGAGCATAATGTTTCTAATGTAATCTCAAATTCTTTTGGTTTTGGAGGGACTAACGCAAGTTTAATTTTTGGAAATTAAAAACAAAAATTTTTGTATTATTTTATCCTCTCCCTCAGGAGCAGGTAAAACATCTCTATCAAAGAAAATTTTACAAAAAGATAAATCAATACGTTTATCTATTTCATGCACAACAAGACCAAAACGTAAAGGTGAGATTAATAATAAAGACTATTTATTTATTAGCGAAGACTCATTTAAAAAAAAAATTAAAACAAATAGTTTTTTAGAACACGCTTTAGTTTTTGGTCATCGCTACGGAACTCTGAAAGAGTCAGTAGAAAAACTCTTTGATAAAAAGAAAGATGTACTTTTTGATATTGACTGGCAAGGTTATCAACAATTAAAGCAGAGTGGATATAATGTTGTGGGTATTTTCATACTTCCACCAAATAAAAAAGAATTAAAAAAGAGATTAAGAAATAGGGGCAGAGATACAGCTGATGAAATGGAAAAAAGGATGAAACTTGCAAAAGATGAAATTTCTCATTTCCCAGAGTATGACTACGTAGTGATCAACAAAGATCTTAATAAATGCACTTCACAGATTATAAATATAATTAATTCAGAAAGGCTAAAAAAATCAAACCAATTAAATCTAACTAAATTTGTAAATACATTTAGAGATTAATCTTTTTGAATAATAAAATTAGTTCTTTTAATTCTAAATTTTCTGGTCTTCGCGATAAGTCAAACTCATCTAAATCATCTTTAAATGCCTTTAAAATATTACTTAAAGTTTTTCTCTTTTGAGAAAATAACTTCCTCTTAAATAATATGAATTTATTTATATAAATTTTATCTAATAAAGGTTTTGTTTTTTTTGAGAATAGGATTACTTTTGAGTCGACCTTGGGTATTGGCCTGAAGCAATTTTTGCTTACTTTAAAATTAGTCTTTATTTCAAAAAAACAGCCAACCAAGGAGTTTAGTGAATTTAACTTATTTTCTGTCAGTCTATCTGCAAACTCTTTTTGGAACATGAATATCAATTTTTCAGGAATATCTTTTAACAAACATATCTTAACCAATATTTGAGATGAGATGTTATAGGGTAAATTTGATATAACTAGGTCATATTTCTTATTAAATTCATAATTTAAGATATTGTCATTTAAGATCTGAATTTTATGACTTTTACTATATTTTGATTTAAGAAGTGGTATTAAGCCTTTGTCTATTTCAACTAGTAATAAATTTGAGGGTTTTTTTTTTAAAATATACTCTGTAAGTCTACCATCTCCAGGGCCAATTTCGATTATATTTAAATTTGAGTTAGGTATTAATTGAGTAATTTTTGTAAGAATATTATTGTCAATTAAAAAATTTTGACCATATTTTTTTTTTAAAAATTCATACATTCAAGATAAGATAATATATCTGCTTTATTTTGGAATTTAATATCTGATGCAGTGCCGTGAGCAGGACTTAAACGTCTATAATTCAATCCTAGAGTTAAATTAAAACTTTTTTTATTAAGTATTTTGAAAGGTATTAAAACTTGATCATGATACATGGATATAAAAAGTGTATTTAAATTAATATTTATAAAAGCAGAGTCTGCAGGTAAGGGCCCCTTAATAGATTTAAAGTATTTTAAAGAATTGGATATAATTTTATCTTCAAGACCTAATGTTTGATTTTCACTACAGTGAGGATTGTAGCATAAGAATTTAATCTCATTAAAATTTAAATCATATTTTTTTTTTTTAATATTAATTAAAATATTATTTAAATTTTTATATAAAAAGTTTTTGTTAATGGAAAAATTAACATTTTTTAAATTTATATGTGTAGTCAAGGGAATAACTGAAAATTTTTTACCATGCATAAGCATGGTTGTTTTTTTATTGTTTAAATGACCGAGATACTCTGTCATACCCACAAAATTTATATTTTTTTTAAACAAAGACTTATTTATTGGCATTGTAATCAAATCTATTTTTGATTTACAAGATAGGTAATTTGAAAAATTGATTTGGTTGATCAAATTTGAGCACTTTTTTTTGCCAACATTTTGAATATCAAAAATATTTAGAGATTCTTTATCGTAATTAGAAAAGCTAATTGGATCTAAGATTTTATTTATTTTCAAATTAGAATATAACTTTGAAGAATATCTAATAAATTCTTCTATATCAGCAATTATGATATATTTTATTTTATTCTTAACCAGCTTATGAGATTTGACAATTATCTCAATGTTTATTGAATCGGTATCTCCAATAAAAACAAACTTTTTTTTCAATTAATTTTTCCATAGATTAATTTATTAAAATCACTCTCTGTTTTTTTCTCAATATAAGAAATAATTTCATCTTCAATAAATTTAAATGTTTTACTATTAAAACAAATACTTACCAATTCATTATTTATTTTAGTTTTAAAGTTTTGAGAATTATTTTTTAAATTTTCGTATAAATTTTTTATAAAAAACTTATCTCTTTTTACATCTACTATTTTTTCAATTGTATTACAGTTATTTATACTAATTGGTAATTTTAAAAACTGTAATGAATTAAAAATTATTTCTAAATCATTAACATTGAATTGATTGGTAAAATAACTAGATACATACTCATATCTAATTTTTAAAAATCTTAAAAAATCTTTTTTAATTCTATTATTAATTTCTTCTTCACCAAATTGATTAATTAAATTTTGATCAATTTTATTGAGAAATTCCTTATCATTAATTTCAACATATTTAATTACTTTTTTCATTAATATTATTCGTTTTAAAGTATCATTTTTTGTTAAATTTATATTATAGTTTTCTTCGAATATTTTATGGTATTCATTTAACTCTATTTGAGAAATAGTAATATTATTCTTGTCGTAAATAATTTCTGAAAAAGATAGATCAAAAATAAAAATCATTATTACTGCTAAAATTTTATAGGCCATAGTTAAATTCTCCAGGTTGTGAAAAAAATAAATTTGTAGATTGCTCATATCCAAAAAATCCCAAATAATCCATTCGATAACTTAAACTTATTTTTTCTTCAGGTTTGGTATTAAAATTATCGTTAAATCTGATATTTGTATAAGCAAGGTCTAATTGAGAACACTCGTCCGATAAACTGATCATAAATGTTGATTTATATGGGTCATAGTTATTTTTAACATCTAAATTTGTTGAATAATTCGCAAATAAATTTTTATTTATTCTTTTTGATATATTCAAATCAATAGCTTGAGTATCATTGGATGTATTACTAAATGCATCTGAGTCTGTCTCATGGTATCTCACTTCGAAATTTATTGGATTTGAAAAATTAAATGAATAGTTCATCTCTTTTTTTGATTGGTTTTGTTGATCAAGCCTTGCATCTAGTTTAAAAATTACATCTTTATATGTGGTCTGAACTTCTATTGCATAATCTGATAATTTTTTATTTTGATTTATTGCAGTTGTATAAGATGTATTTTTGGAAAAATCATATGATTGATTAATATTCAAACTAATTTTCTGAGGCCCAAGATTAAATTCATTTTCAAGTCCATACACAATTCTAGAAGAAACATCAAATTTATCATATCCAAAAAAACGATTTTCAGAGTATTGGTTGTGATAATTAAATGTAATTGCGTTACTGTCCTCATTCACAGATTTATTTGTATTAGAAAATTGAGTAGGAAGTATCAATTTTACTCTTGGGGTAATGTTTTTGTTTTTAATAAAGAATAAATCAGTAGATAAAACAAAAAAACTTTTGTTAGAATTGCTATTTGTATTATTTTCATTATTGAAATAACTTTCACTTATTGAATTAATGAATAATAATTTATTGAATTTGTTTAAATTTTTGTTGTTAGAACTATTTATTAATTCATTTTTTAAACTGATCTTTAAACTCTCACTAGGCTTTCCAGAACTAGATTCATCTCTTCTCAATATCGAAAAATCTAACTCATTAATTAAGGTTTGATTTTTTAAATTAACATAATTTGAGTATGTTATGCTTGGCGAAATTGGTGTCGAAGCATTATCTGAAGATTTAAAGGATTCAATACTTGATATTTCCGTTTTCAAATAATCATTTATTAAAAATAAATTATAGTTTTCTAGCCTAATAAAAATATCCTCAAATGTAATCGGCTCATCATTAGTTGAACGACTAGTTGATACACTATTTGTGAATAATCCAGATGCAGATAAAACTTTATTTTGATCTATCACCTGTTTTGTAAATATTTTAAATGAACTATTTATATTTGAGCTATTTGATTTTTTTATATTATCTATTTCAATCTTAATATTTCCACCATTTGTCCTCTTTTCCAAGATAGTATTCAATTCATAATTAGTTAATAGTTCAAAATTTTCATCAATATAAATTTTAGGTTTGATAAGAAGGTCTGTAGAAACACCCAGTGGTAAATAATATGGAGTAATTAAGGCTTGATTGCCACCAATGGTAAATTCCGAAGTGGGTGTTAAGAAGCCTTTTTTTCTGGGAGCCTTGGCTCCATAATGTGTAAAGTAAGGAAGATAAAAAATTTTGTAATCAGCAATTTGTAGAAAAGAGTCGTAGTGAGTAAATTTATCTTCGGCTATTTCATATTTAGTTTTTTCTATTCTAAGTGACCATGTTGGACAATTAAAATAACCTTCAAGTTCGCAAGGAGTTATAAAATTTTCGTGAAATATAATTAAGTTATTATTTCTATCTAACTTATTTGAGTCGATTTTTAAATCATTGTTATATATATAACTAACATCGTTAGCAGTAATTTTATTTAGACTGACATTTCCTTTTAAATTTTTACCACTTAAGATATTAAGATTTTCATATAGATAAAAATTACCAAATACTTCAATTTTATCTTCCTCATAATCAACAATACCTCTATCAATTAGAAGATTAACCCCTTCAATATTAATTTTTGAATTTTCCGCCAGCTCGATTTTATTGCCATTTTCATAAAAAGTAATATTGCTTGAGTTAATATAGGTATCATCATTGGCTTTAAGAAGAATTGATTGACTGTATAGAAAAAATATCAGGATAATTTTAATAATTTTATTATTCATACTTAACTATTTTTATAAAAGTAACTAAAAAAATTATAGTAGCAATTATGTGAAAATAAGAATTAAAAAAACTAAGACTTATAGTTGGAATTAAGATACAATAAAAAAATAAACATAAAATAAATAATAATAAACTTAATCGATTTATATTTCTCATAATTAATTTTTTACTAAAAAAAGTTAAAGAAATAATATAATAGAACAATATGTAAAAAATGAATTTATTTATTTTTTCATAAGATATTTTCGTATCATTCTGATTATTATCTGAACCTAGTTTATTAGAAAAAGAGCTTAAGCTTTTTAAAACTTTAGTTTTTAAATTATTTTGAATAAAGTTTTCATTATCAAAAATTATCAAATTATTTAAAGATACATCATTTTCTCTAATAGTAGCGCTTTCACTATATTCGCCTGATACTATGCTATTACTAAAAATTTCAATTCTAAAGTATTCGAAGATTTCATTACTTTTTTTATCTAATTTTTTTAAAATTGTATAAGTTTTTCTATTTTCGCCTTTATCAATAAAAATATCTAGATTTTCTAAATCTTCCGAGTCTATTAATTCAGATTGTAAATTTTTAACTTTATTTAAAATCATATTTTTATTCATTTCTATGATTGAAAAGAACAAAATGATTGGAGTTATCAGAATTAAAAAAGAGCTAATTTTTAAATACTCTTTTAAAATAATAAACTCATTGTTTGTTCTTAAAAAAATTATGAATATTGCTAGCGTCAATATCATCATATAACTAGGCACATATATAAATATTTGAAGCGTATTTAGTAATGTCAAATATAAGATAGAGCTAAATGAATAACTCTCATTTAAATTTGCTAATAATGAAAAAATATAAAATATAGAAAAACTGAACATAGAACTTATTAGAAAAGACCTAAAAAACTTATATATAATATATTTTTTAATGGTCATTTTAAAATTCTATGAGAAATGTAGTAGGCGAGTATTAATAATATAAAATTAGCAACATAATAGTAATGCAAACTAAAAAAATTTGAATTATTAAGCAAATAAAGAAAATATGAATTTAAAATCTGAGTATTCAGAATAATAACAAATATACTTGTTTTTTTGATAGTGCTATTTTTTTTAATTTCATAAAAAAAAATTATTTTTAAAGATATTAATCCAGCAAGTATAAGAAAAAAATATTGAACTATTTTATTATGCCCATGAAATATAAAGCTTTTTTCTTCTTTTTTAATTAATTCTATTGTATTGAAGTGATCTTTATCCATATATAATCTCTCAGATTTCTTGTGATCTAGTGTATATATGAACCTATCAAATACTGTTTTGCTTTTTTCATTTTTATTTAATATCAATCTTTCACCTTCATTAAAAACCAAGTTAAAATCTAATTTAGAGAGCTCCAATTCAACCGAATTCGATTTTATGAACTGATTTTCATTGTAAATAATTGCCTCTACATCATAGAAAATTCCATTTTCTTTTTTTTCAAAAAAAATACTAACAATATCATCAATATGAAATTCATTTTGTGATGGAGTTCCTAGTTTTAAATTATTTCTTATTTCTAATTCTTTAATCTTGTACTTTTCATAAAACTTTGTCGAAAAAAATTCATTATTTAAAAAAAAAAATAAAAATAATAAAATCATAAATGCGTAGAAGATAAATTTAATCTCTTTAAGAGAAAGATACTGTTTTAAAATTATAATTTCATTATTACTTCGAATTTTGTAATTTAGTATTAGGCTACCTACTAGTACTAAGAAAGGTACTAATGGATTTATAAAGCTTGGTAGGGCATAAAGTGTAGTAAAAGCTACATCAATTATTTGGGATGTTATAGAGTATTGTAATTCAATTATTCTTAAAATTTGAGATATCCAAATTAAACCTACAAAAAGAAATAAAGTTAGGAAAATATATTTAAAAAAATTATAAATTATGTAGAATTTTGTCCTTCCTAACATGAAAGTTCAATTTAACTCAATAAAATCAGCTAAGCAAAGTATTAAAATTTTGTTTGAAATAGTTTCCCCTTCAAATTCAGATAAGGATTTGACTAATTTTTTTTACAATAAAGAAGCTATCTTTAAATACCGATTCGCAATAGTTCAATCGAAAATTTTTTTTCAAATAATATTTGATAATACTGTCTCTAGTCCCTTTCATAATCAATTAATTGGGGCATTCATTTATGACAATTCTATTAAGTTTAATGCTTCTAATATAGAGATAGTTTTTAATAATAAAGAACAATC
>NZIM01000067.1 GCA_002691585.1 Legionellales bacterium | reverse complement strand
TTTATTTGGTAATTTTAAATCAAGTCCATTGAACCAAGAGTCACCTGTTTCTGCTAATACTAAATGATCTTTTGTGAGTTTACTTTCAATCATATTGTACAAATATTGTCTTGAAATTTTATTTGTTGAAGCTTTAACTGATGTCTTAGAGATTCCAAGTTCCTGCTCTAAGTTCAATTTCTTAAATTGTACAAGAGCAGCATCATTTTTCTTGATTTTAGAATGCAATCCTGTGATGACATCATTAATATAGACTCTGGTAAAACACTTATGATCAAGTTGTAATGACATTCTATCAATTTGAATAAGTTTATCGACAGAAATATTATTTCGATAACCTGATGTGGTGTAGTCGTTAATGTTTGCACCTATAAATAGATAGCAGTCGCTAGATTCTACAATTTCACAAACATTTGTGGAGCTTACTGGCCCCCAATAATGCCCCATGTAATTTGGATGTTCTTCAGATAAAAACCCTTTGGCATCTGGCATTGTTGCGAATGCAATACCAGATTCAGATGATAGCTTTGCAACGGCATCACTGACCTCTTTGTTTCTACATCCAGAACCAACGACAATAACGGGTTTTACTGCTTTATTTACTTTTTCATGAATGGCTTTGATTGCATCTTTTAGTGCTAGCTCATCACTCATATGATGATTAATAAAGTTTCTTACATTAATATCGGGTACAATTGCATTAGCAATATTACAGCAGATATCAATGTAAACTGGTTTTGAACAACTTACTGCTTCGTTAATCGCTCTATCGATTTGAATCGGTGCTTGTTCTGGGGAAATAATGCACTCCGTATGACAGCATACTTCACTGAACATTCTTCGAATATACGAATGATCATGTAGACCAGTGGTATGATGAACGATTTCACGGCGCTGCAATGAGTTGGTATTTGGAGCACCTGAAATAATGATGACAGGAAGATTCTCGGCATAGGCACCAGCGATGCCGTTAATTGCACTTAAACCACCTACCCCAAAGGTCACAACCATCGCTGATAACCCATTGACTCGAGCATAGCCATCTGCTGCATAACTCGCATTCAGCTCATTACAACAATTAATCATGTTAAGTGATTTATTTTTTATGATTTCATCCAGTAATACTAAGTTATAGTCACCTGGAACGGCAAAGAAGTCTTTGATTTTGAGAGAAGATAATCGTTTTGATAGATACTCCCCTATAGTTATTCCGTTCATAGAAATGTCCTCTTTAATTTTTATATTATGTTTATATTATAGGATATAATGGCTTTTTATTCTTACAAAAGACTGCTTTTTGTCATTTGATTTTTTATTTTAAGCATATGATTTTATGATAAAGTTTTGTGATTTTAACTATCGGTGTTATACTGGTTTTTTATTTAGTAATGGAGAAAATAAATGGAAAGAACATTAGCAATTATTAAACCTGATGCTGTGGGGCGAATGTTAGCAGGCGATATTATTAGTATGATCCAAAACAGTGGGTTAGAAATCGTTGCGATGAAAATGCGACATTTTACACAAGATGAAGCGAAAGGGTTTTACATTGTTCATGAGGATCGCCCATTCTATAATGAACTCGTTGATTTTATGATTTCTGGACCAGTGATTACAATGGTGCTTTCAGGAGAAAATGTCATAGAAAGATATAGAGCGCTCATGGGAGCAACTAACCCCGAAGATGCGGATACCAATACCATTCGTGGTAAATTTGCTTTTTCAATTGATAAAAATTGTGTTCATGGTTCAGATGCACCGGAAACAGCTGCCTTCGAAATTGATTATCTGTTCACACCAGAAGAGTTATGTGATTGAAAAAAAATATATTAAATTACGATCTTGATTCCCTTCGTGAGGAAATAAGTCAAGCTGGTTTTCCAAGCTTCCATGCGAATCAAATAATTAACTGGATTCATAAAAAACAGTGTATCGATTTCGATTCGATGACCAATATTGGAAAAAACTTAAACGAATGGTTAAAAACCCATTTCGAAATTGCCTTATTTGATGTAACCAAGCGACATGATAGCTCCGATGGAACAATTAAATGGGTGTTTAAAACCATTAAAGGCAATATTGAATCAGTTTACATCCCACATGAAGGGCGTGGTACATTATGTGTTTCATCGCAAGTTGGATGTGCATTGGCATGTCAATTTTGTGCTACAGGTGCACAAGGCCTGATTCGAAACCTTTCATGTTCTGAAATAATCGCTCAACTGTGGATTGCTATTAATGCACTTCGCACTACGGATCAACCCAGACCAATTAGTAATGTAGTATTTATGGGTATGGGTGAGCCATTAATGAATGAAAAACATGTATTCAAAGCGATTAACCTCATGCTCGAAGATCATGCGTATGGCTTTTCTAAGTACAGAGTGACTGTGAGTACTGTTGGTATTGTACCAGCAATGTACCGCTTATATGATTCAACTGGAGCATCAATTGCAGTTTCATTACATGCACCAAACCAAAAAATTCGAGACAAAATTGTACCTATTAATCAAAAGTACCCTCTTGATGACCTAATGAAGGCATGTCACGATTACGTTGATCGTTCTAAAAGAAGTATTACTTTTGAATATACAATGATCAAAGGTGTAAATGACTCAATTGAATGTGCTAAGCAACTTGTCAAACTTTTAAGTAAAATGAACTGCAAAATCAATTTAATTCCATGTAATCCAATCGATGGTGGTATTTACTCATCAAGCTCAATGAAGCAGATCAATGATTTTCAAATGTATCTAAAGAAAAAAGGATTTTGTGTAACAACACGTCGCACTCGAGGTGATGATATTGCAGCAGCTTGTGGTCAGCTTGCACAGACTGATATGCAGATAGGACGCCAAATCTTTAATCATCCTGTAGAAATACGATCCAGTTGATTTTTTGTTTTTATTAGTTGCGTTATTTCTTTCAATTCGTCAATATATAGAAAGTAATTTAGGGTGTAAGGGATGAACAGAAAGTCTACAATCGGTGAAAAATTGTTAGAAGCTCGTGAAAAAACAGGAATGTCACTACGAGACATTGCCCAAGCGAACGGATTACCTCTCAGTAGATTAGAAAGCCTAGAGAATGATCAGGTAGACTTTGAAAAAGTAGATGTGTACGACATTAGCTGTCTAAAGGTCTATTGTTTTCAAATTGGTCTTGTATATGACGATTTAATTAAAGGCGTAAAACTTAAACCGATAGATTTATCTGCTCATCAGTACCAACCTGCGGGCTCTTTTTTTAAAAGCATTGATACAACTTATATTTTTAAATTGACTACGGGTGTGATAGTAGGTTCATTTTTGATCTATTTTCTTATTCAAGGTGCTTCCATATCTCCAAAACCTGCTTCAGTCAACAGTCATACAATCGAACAATTTGAATTATGACTCAATTTCAACCAATCAGAGGAGTTGTTGATCAATTTCCTGAATCAAATGCGTGTTGGCAGCATATCATTTCGAAATTAGTAGAGAATGTAGATTTAATGGGTTATAAAGAGATTAAATTGCCCATTCTTGAACAAACAGAATTATTTTTAAGAAGTGTTGGAACTCAAAGCGATATTGTACAAAAAGAGATGTACTCTTTTGAGGATCATGGAAAAGAACATTTATGTTTACGACCTGAAGGAACTGCAGGCTGTATGCGTGCATATTTAAATCAATGTTTCCGTGAGGCGCCCTTTCAACGTTTTTGGTATTATGGCCCGATGTTTCGAAGAGAGAGACCTCAAAAAGGAAGATTAAGACAATTCCACCAATTTGGATTAGAGATAATTGGTTATGATGAGATAATGCCTGAAATAGAGCTGTTATTATTAGGCCATCGCTTATTTGATGAACTGATTCAAAATTCTAAACCCGTTCTAGAAATTAATTATCTTGGTGGAAAAGAATCAAGAGCAAGTTACACGAATGCCTTGAAGGAATATTTTTCAACATATAAAAATGATTTTGATGAAATTCACTTGTATCGGTATGAGAATAATATTTTAAGATTGCTTGATACAAAAGATGATGCAATTTTAAAGTTAGTGAAGAATGCACCAAAATTGTCAGATTATATTACTCACGACGATGCTACTGCATTTAATACCATGAAAAAGATCATTGATGAGCTTGGTATTCCCTATGTTGTTAATGAAAGGTTAGTTAGAGGATTGGATTATTATTCTGGTTTAGTATTTGAATGGGTATCAGATCAGCTAGGTGCACAAGGAACAATTTGTGCAGGTGGACGGTATAATGGATTATCGAACCAAATTGGAGGTCCCGATGTTTTTGCAACGGGATTATCTATTGGGATAGAACGTTTAGTATCCCTTGTAGAATATGATACGGAGCAGAAAAAAGCCATTTATCTTGTTCCAGATACTCAAGAGGATCTGATTGCAATGCCATCGCTTGTTTCATTGCTTCATGAAGAGCAAATACCTTTATTTTCACACTTTTGTGTTAGCCAGAGAAAAAAGCAAATAAAGCGCGCAAATAAGTATGGTGCCAAATATATTGGCTTTGTTACCCAAGAAAAAGTTGAAATAATAGATTTAGTTCAGGATAATGAATCAGTTAGCTTAAAACATAATGAGGTTAAAGCATTTTATGAGAGAAGATTACGAAGCTGATCTAGTAGCGAATAATATTAAAAGTTTTTATAAGAAATATAAGCTTTATTTATATATTGGTCTATTTGGATTTATAGTTGCATTTATCGGCGTTTATTATTGGGATAAATATCAACAGAAAGAAAATCTCATTGGGAGTAAGCTCTATTGGGAAATTTTGGAGGAATCGAATTCTCATAATCAAATTCAATTAGCTGAATTGTTTATTAAGCAAAGGCCAAACGATCCATATGCGGGTTGGGTGTCACTTATTTTAATGAATCATTCACTTCAAAAAGGTAATTGGCAAGGTGTTGATCAATATGGACAATTTATTTTACGAAGTAATCAACCCTCTACATTATATGACGCCGCTCACCTACTCAATGCCCGAAAAGCTTTCATACAAAAAAATGGAAAAGCGATGTTGTTATCCCTTAACAAAGTGAAACAAGAAAACAACCCCATGAGACTCTTTTTGCTTGGAAATGCATATCAACTTCTTAATGAAGGACACAAAGCGAGAGAATATTTCAATAGATCAGCTGATATAATAAGTACCGATCCCTACAGTGAACCTGTAATGAAAATGATATGGTATAATCAGTCTAAGATAAAAAACTAAAACTATGTCTTTAATTGCAATAGTAGGCGCTAGTAATGTCGGAAAATCATCTTTATTTAATGCCCTTGTAGGTAAAAATAAGGCAATTGTCTCAGAAATTCCTGGGACAACGAGAGATCGTCATTATGCATTATATTCTAAAGATCAATATCATTTTGGTTTAATTGATACAGGAGGGTTAGGCGATGATGAGTTATTATTATCATCAAAGCTCTCACAACAAACACATCATGCAATCAATGAAGCAGATGTTATTTGGTTTATGGTCGATGGTAGTGCTGATGCCCCTACTAAAGTAGATATAGAATTATCAAAATTTTTACGTAATAAAGATAAACCATTATATTTAGTTGTAAATAAATGTGATTTACAAAAAGATCATGCACCCGTCTTTTTTGAATTGGGTTTTAAGAATCTTCACGAGATATCTTGTCGTACAAAAGTTGGCATTGACCAATTAATTGAAGAAACGTTGCAGTCAATCCCTGTTGAACCCCCTTCAGAATTGTCATCCATTCAAGTTGCAATAGTAGGAAAACCGAATGTGGGTAAATCCTCATGGGTGAATGCCCTATTAAAAGAAAATCGCCTCATTACTGACTCGATTGCGGGTACCACCAGAGATACAATTGCAGTTCAATTTGATTATCAAAATCAACATTACACATTGGTTGATACCGCAGGATTGACTCGAAAAGATAAACATTCAAAGGATCTTGACTATTTTACATTCATACGTAGTATGCGATCGATTCATCAAGCTGATGTTGTGGCATTTATGGTAGATGTTGAGCAAGGAATTACGCACCATGATCGACGTTTGATGGGGGAAATTCAAGAGATCGGTAAGCCCTTTTTTATTATGGTGAATAAATCTGATTTATATGAAAATACTGACATTATTTTATCTGAGCTAAAAATGATGTTAACGCATGAATGTCAGATAAAATGTACCAGTGCTAAAAAAAGACAAGGCGTAAAATTCTTCTTTGAACAAATACGATCATTATATACAAAATCAAAAATAGAGATATCAACTAGTGATATCAACAAAATATTATTGAATTTAGTGAATGCACATCAACCTCCTCTAGCACAAGGAAGACGCATTAAACTGCGTTATATTCATCAATTCTCAGATCAACCAATAGGTTTTAAGATCCATGGGAAACAAACTAAGAAGCTTCCAAAACATTATGTACGATACCTTGAGAAAGGAATTGTTAAAGCTTTAGGTATTGAAGGTGTTCCGATTAAACTGATTTTCAAAAATGACTTTAATCCGTATGTTGATTAACGTTAAGTGCTCTGATGCGATTTAAAATATGTCATTGTCTACTTAGAGACGTTGTTTCTCAAGCTATGTCCAGAAAATTTTCAATTGCATGATGTATGTGAGCAAATGATGCATTTGAGGCATCTTGATCATATTTTTTACTACCATCATCATCATTCGCATTGACGTTTGTAAATGCATGACTGGAATTCGAAAAATAAAGTAGTTCCCAATCTGCATTTACTGTTTCAAATTCTTCAATAAGATTTTTAACGTTTTGATATGTTGCCATTGGGTCTAAAAATCCATGTAGGATATGTAACTTGGCAGAGGGCTTTGTCGTCATTTTTTGTTCTGTGTTGAGTAAACCATGTACGCAAAAACCTAATTTGAAATCATTGTTCTCACGTGCCAATTCCAATAGGGAGTACCCTCCGAAGCAAAACCCAATGATGGCAACATTATTTGGATCCACACCTTCAATTGTTTTTGCGAATGCTAGAGTTTCTGTTAAGACGGATCGGTATTTTTCAGGTTCATCGAAATGTGGTTGTATCAATTTCATGCATTCTTCATCCCCTTTCCCCTGTTTTCCATCACCAAATAAGTCTACAGCAAAACTAATATATCCAAGCTTCGCCCATTTTTCAGCTTCTGATATGATGCCCTCGTGACAACCCGCCCAATCATGAAAAATTATGATTAAGGGTGTATGTTCTTTTTTTATATCAGGATAAAAAATTTGACCACAATAACGTTGCTGATGTATTGAATAATTTATTTGCATTTTGATACCTCTCCTCACTCATAATAACATTATATGAATTGAATGCGAGAGGTATACCGTTTTCGAAATCAGACAGTTTTTTGAATGATCTGAATCCCTTGAAGAATGCGTACAGCTTGATATAGTTGAAAGTCATCATAAGCAATTTTATTGATGTTTGATGTATCATTTACATTCTTTTTCTTGTCTTTAGTTCCATTTTGGATATGATCTACAAAGCTTTGTTCAGACATTAAATCTAACATATTGCTATCACCCTCTTGTTCTTGAATCTCAGTAAGAGAAACGACAACGTCTGGTGTAATCCCTTTTGCTTGAATAGAGACATTATTAGGAGTGTAATACAATGCAGTAGTCAGTTTGATCAAGGATGTTTTGTCCACTGGAATAACACTTTGAACAGATCCTTTTCCAAATGTTCGTGTTCCTACGATTATTGCTCTATTGTGATCTCTTAACGCTGCAGCCAAAATTTCCGATGCCGATGCCGATCCTTGGTTCACTAAGACAACAATAGGTACATTACTGACTTTGTCTCCAGAAGTTGCATTTGCCGCAAAATTTGTCCCTTCTGCCCTACCTTTGATTGATACAATTTTTTTATTTGTACCTAATTTATCTGCATCCAAGAATAGATCGGAGATTTGAACAACAGAATCTAATAAGCCGCCTGGATTGTTTCGAACATCAATAATTAGGCCTTTAAGCCCTTTTGGGTTTCTTTTTAGTTTATTAATTGCAACATTCACTGCTTGATAAGTAGATTTATTGAAAATACTAATTCGAATATATCCAATATCATTTCCAATTATTTTTTCCCTTACGGCTTTTAACTTGATTACTTCTCTTACTAAAACTACTTTACGTGGTGATTTATCACCCGGTGTAAATACAGTGAGTTCAACTTTAGTATTTGGTTTCCCTCTAAGCATATTAATGGCTTCATCTGTGCTCAAGTTTTTTAAGATCTTACCATTAATACCTATGATCAAATCCCCTGTTTTTATTCCTGCGCGTTGTGCAGGTGTGTCATCAAAAGGTGTAACAACTCTTAACGCACCGGGCTCAGGGATTATTTCAATACCAAGTCCACCATACTGACCTGTTGATTGTGTTTCAAAGCTTTTAATTTGTGCTTCATCAATGAAGTCTGAGTGTGGATCTAAACCCCTCATCATTCCTTTTATTGCATTGCTAAAAAGTGTTTTAAAGTCGACATCCTCAATGTAATAGTATTTGATTTGCGCCATTACTTTTGCAAAACGTTCAATTTCATCTTGTGATAACTGATCTTCTTCTGCATAAGCATGTGGAAAAATAATCGCGAATAATATAATTAAGTAAGTCAATAATTTAAACATAAGTCCCTTTAGATTAATTTAACTATAGTCAATATTTTCATTTTGTGTTGGATGTCTATGAATGTTCATTAACGCTGGTAACACAAGAATTAATAAGATATTGGCCAAGAGCAAACCAAATGATATAGAAATAGCCATTGGTATTAAAAATCTTGCCGATAATGAGGTTTCCAGCATCAATGGTGCAAGTCCAGCAACAGTCGATAGAGTAGTTAAAACAATTGACCGAAATCGTTGACATGATGCTCTTATAATTTGTTGTCTTCGTGAAAGCTCAGGATGTTTAATTTGTATGGCCTGAAACCGATGTTGTAATATGATAGCGTTATTAATCACAATACCTGTCAAACCAAACATGCCAAATATTGACATTAATGTCATATCATACCCCATTATTATATGGCCAATGACAGCACCAGCAAGTCCAAAAGGGATCACTAACATCATTACAAATGGCCAAATGAACGAGTTGCTGGACCATGCCAAGATTGCATATATTAAGAATAAACCAATAACGGCACCAAATTTTATTTGCTCGAGTGCTTCTTTTCCGTATTTGGATTGTTCATTCAAATTAAATTGAATAGGGTATTTTTTTTCAATACTAGGAAACGCTTTTTTGCTTAAGTCTTTAATGAGCATTCCAGAATTATTAAAATTACGATCTATCTCTGCGCTTACGAGTACACTTAAAAACCCATTGTAACTGTTATAATTGTTAAAACTTTGTTTTACTTTAATATCTGCAACGGTGTTCAATGTAACGACATGATTATTTTGAGTAATGATGGGTAATTGTTCTATTTGTTCAATGTGTGAAATACTTTCTTTATCTAATCGAACAACAACATCTACATTTCTACCAAGGTTCGCATAATTTTGAATTTCTCTCCCATGAATTTGATTTTGTAATTGTTTGGAGATCATTGCGTTTGAGATTCCAAAAAATTGAGCTTCTGGTTTGACCGTAATTTCGTATTCTTCCATACCATATGGAAAGTTGTCCACAATGTTGCTTACACCTTTATACTTATGGAGCGCTTTTTTTAGTTCATTTGCGGCTTCTTTAAGCTTAATTGGGTCCTTGCCCTGAATAAGTATTTGAAGGTCGGAACGAGGTGGTCCTGAGCCTATAGGAGAGATCAATTGGCTTTCTATTATGTCTGATTGGGGCATTTCCTTTCTTAACACATCGAATATCTCTTCATTTGTCATTTTTCTTTGATCGATATCTACGGTATCAAGAAGAATAAAGCTTGCGCGTGGGTCATACTGTCCACCACTTCCCTCTCCTCCATATGGATCAGTTGCGGATAAACCTACAATTGTATTTTTAATAGGTTTACCAATATTTTTATTGACCTTTTGAACTATTTTTTCTGCTTTGAAAAGATACTCAAGTCTTAAATCTTCAGATACCCCTGGATAAAAAATTGTATTTACAAGTAATACATTGGGTGGAGGTGAAGGGAAAAATTCGAAACGTGGTAAACCTTGAGAAAGTGCAAAAAATGGAATGATTAGAATAATACTTACTGAGAATAAACTCAGTACAGGCGAACTGAAAACTTGATTCAAGAAGTGCTCTAGTTTTACAAACTGAATAGTATGGATTTTTTGATCAATTGTTTTTCTTAATTCAGAGACTTGTGCTTTCCCTTTTTTCAAAAAACTATGGTATAGATGATGTGGTAAAATTATAAAACATTCGATGATCGATGCTAAAATGACACATATCACTACAAAGGGAATACTGAACAATATTTGACCAAATAGCCCTTTAATAACAAGTAAAGGAATGAATGCACTCACCGTTGTAAGAGATGATGCGATAATTGGTTTGAACATGAATTTTACTGCTTTTGCAACTGCTTCAAAAGGTGGCATATCTGCTTGTAAGTTAGCAAATGCCTGCTCACTGACAACAATCGTATCATCTACAATGATTCCTAAACACATTATAAGCGCAAAGGTTGACAAAAAGTTAATTGAGCCTCCTGAAAGATATATAAAAAATATCGCAGTAGATATAGAAATAGGTATTCCTAATGAGACCCAAAATGCTAGTCGTCTATAAAAGAATACATTCAATAATACTAAAATACATAAACATCCGACAATACCATTTTTTACAAGAATGCTGATCCGGTCATATATTTTTTTCCATTGTTCACTATATTTTGTAATTTGTATGGTTGATGAAAATTTCACTAGATCATTACTAATCCACTGATTAATAGCTTTCACTTGGCTAAGAATATGTCCACCATTTTTATTTAAGCGGTTTATATGTAACGAAACAGCTGGTTTGCCATTATAATATATTTTTGATGCTTGAGGATTTGAGTCAAGACTAACCGTTGCAATTTGGTTGATTTGGATGACACTGTTTTGAAAGTCAGGTTTAATTGCAATTTTATCAATATCACTTGGTGAATAAATTTCTCCAGGTGATTTGATTGTCACATTAATATTTTTAGTGAGTAGTTCTCCAATAGCAATATTATTGGATTGATTTTGAATTAGATTGGCGATTTGACCGATATCTAGTCTTAGTGATACAAGATCATGTCTATTAACATTAATGTGTAGAATTTGGTCTGGAAGGCCATAGATTGAAATATTATCAATGCTTTTAGTCAATAAATCCTCCTCTGTTTCAATAGCATAGAATCTCAGTTCATCTAATAATTCGGGGCCATGTAGAATTAATCCAAGAATATCTTCTTTTATTACGGGTTTGATGAACTTTATATCTTCAATGTGTGTTGGTAGAGTTAAACTTTCTACTCTTGTTTTCATATCTTCCATTGCCTCATCAAGATCAATACCTGATTTGAATTCAACACTAATCGACACACTACCATTTGTTGATTTAGCCTCTGATGTAATAAGATTTGGTAAACTTCTGATTTCATTTTGAATCGGTTTTACAACGGACTCATAAAGTTCTTCCGCCGTCGCTTCAGGCCAAATAACACTGATAACAAGAACATCAGGCTCAAAAGTAGGCATGAACTGAATGTTGAGCATCAATGCTGAATAAACTCCAAAAACAAAGGTTAAGAAAGTGAGGAGTGTACTAATGATTTTATTTTTGATTAAATAATCAATCATTATCCACACCATTGTGAGGATCAATATGCATTCCATCTACTGCATCTGGGAACTTTGATACAAGAAATTGTTTGTATTGTGGTTCCTTTGTAAACGTAATGACACTGTAAAAAACACCCTCTTTGATGAAGCTTCCTTTTCTTATGATCGGGGTTAAAATAATTTGATTTGATTCATTTACAAGGTAAATGAATTTATTGTAATAAATACTCTGTGAAGGTACTGCATACGAATGCTTAATGGGAGGGAATGTTGTATTAAGTGTTACAGATTGATTGATGTGGAAAAATTGAGTATGTTTTTTTGAAATATTAAAAGCGGCAATTCTTCCATATGGATTTCTTTCGCTTTGAGGAAGAAAATGCTCAAACCTCACGCTAATGGACCGTCCATCCGAAAGTACAATAGAAGATTGGACAGACTTTAATTCAGTTGGTGAATAGGTATACATCGGTGGTATTAAAGTGTGAACTTCATAGTTATCATCAGGTATAATGACCAATAATATTTTATTCTTTGAAATACGATGCCCTTTTGTTACATTGATCGATGAGATCCTTCCACTGATTGGTGCTTTAACATTTGCATCCTTTAAATCCTGTGTAAGTTCGGCAAGATCGTAACCAAGATTTTCATCGTCTTGAACGAGTTTTTTTATTGAAGATTCTATTAATTCCTTTTTAATATTCTCTCTAGCATGTTCTGAATCAATAATGAATTTAGATTTTTGAGCATTATTTAGTGCATCTTCACTAATGATTTGTTTTTCTCGTAATACTTTTTTCCGTTCATACATTCTATCAGAGGCATTTTTTTTATTTTTACTAGATTCAATGATGAGTTGGTGTAATTCATTTTCTTTTGAAAGTTGATTTTTACTAATGGTGATATTTTCTCTTCGATTAGTCAGTGTTTCAATTTCACGTTTAATGTTGGTGGTATCCAATTGTAATAAAGGCTGACCAGGTGCAACATAGTCGCCCTCTTTCACGTAAACATCTAAAACATCCGTATCTAGGTGTGAATTGATTTCGTAATTACTAGGTGTTACTACTTCGCCGTATAAAATTGTACTTAAGGGATAATCTCCAAGGGTTAAAGTATCAACAACTGCATACCTAGGTTTGATTGGCTCTACGACTGTTTGTACGCGTGGTCTATTGATAAATACAACGGTACATAGTCCGATGCCGATGACTGCAACCAGTAAAAAGCTTAGAAACTTCGAGATGTTTTTCATAACCGTCCTTAACTATGAAACATTTTAAGAGTATAGGACTTATGATTTAATTTGTAAGGAGAAGTTTCTCTTTATTGTGAATATTTGAAGCACGCGCATCCACAATAAGCATTTGGAATTGATGCCGGTTTTTAAAACGATTGATTTTTAATTTATAAATTGCCTCAATCCATTGAATGTTTGACCATTGTTCAACATCCACGTTGAAAATGATTCCTGGGAATGTTTTATTTCCATTCTTTACCTTAAGACCAAGTTTTAAATGTTTATTTGCTAGAATAGCTTGTTCAGTGATTTCAAATGTTCCATGAAAAACAGGTTCATCAAAACCTTGTCCCCAGGGGCCATTTGATTCTATTAATAATGCATTCTTTAACGAAATATCACTTTCTGCAAGTATTCCATCTGATAAATATACTTTTTGAAATGTATCAGGATCGAAAGCTTCTTCTAATTTTTTGCATATTAAATTTGAAAAGTTTTCTAGATTCGTAATATTCATGCTGAGTCCTGCAGCCATAGCATGTCCACCGTAACCATTCATAAGGTTTGGGTATTCTTCATCTAGTTTAGATAATAAAACTTTCAGATTGATGCCTGGTATAGAGCGAGCAGATCCTTTTAATTCTGAATCATTTGTCTTTGCAAATACAAATGTAGGTTTGTATGTTTTTTCCTTTACTTTAGACGCTAAAATACCAATGACACCCTGATGCCATTCAGGCTTATAAAGAGTAATAACAGATTTTTTTTGAGCTTCCTCTATTAAGTATGTGGCATCTAGTGCCATCTGTTGGTCCATAGCCTTTCTTTCGGTATTTAATTGTTTTAGCTGATTAGCATGAATATCCGCTGTGGATTGATTGGTAGAAAGTAAGCATTGAATACCAATGGAAATATCTTTTAATCTACCTGCTGCATTAAGCTTTGGAGCAATATGAAACCCAATGTCTTCACTGGATAAAAATTTCAAATCACAATTCGAAGCATGAATGAGTGCTTTAACACCTACCCTAGGATTATTTTTGATCAACTCAATTCCTTGTGCAACTAAAATTCGATTATTAAAATCTAATGGAACCACATCAGCAACGGTGCCAATAGCGACAAGATCAAGATATTGAGACATATTGGGTGTTGATGATAAGTGTCCTATGTCTAATAAATGTTGTCTTAAAGCAAGTAATGTGTAAAAAGCCACACCTACTCCTGCTAAATTCTTCGATGGAAAATGATCATCTGGTTGGTTTGGATTAATGATGCCGAATGCATTTGGAAGAACGGAAGGAGCGAGATGGTGATCTGTAATGATGACATCAATATTGTGTTTATTGGCAAAGTCTACGCCCTCTACACTAGATATACCGTTATCAACCGTTATGATAAGATCGGGGGATTTTGGTAGAATAAATTCTACTAGTTTAGCGGATAAGCCATAATTAAACTCAAAACGATTTGGTACAATATAATCATGGTTATTTGAACCAAATAAGCTTAAAACCTCCATCATTAGACTAGTACTTGTTGCACCATCAGTATCGTAATCGCCAACAATTATGATTTTTTGTTTACTTTTTATGGCATGTGCAAGCCTTGCACAAACAGTGTCAATATTTTTAAGGTGTTTATAATGTAAAAGATTTTTGAGAATATATTCGTTATCATCAACTTGTACATGTCGATTGTCGTAAATATGTGACATTAAATCACCACCTAGCCACATTTTACCTCTATCTTTGATTGTCCACTCCATGTTATAATCATATATGTAAATGTTGCCTTGAACAATCTCTTGAAATAATTAAGAAAATTGTTATTATATATTTTTTAAAGAGCTAAATTTTATGAAGAAAGAAATTCACCCAGAATTAAAAGAGACAAAAGTCGTCTGTAGAGGTTGTGATAACAAGTTCAGTGTTATGGGCCAGTTAAAACAAGATGTATTTTATATTGAGGTTTGTTCAAACTGTCACAGTGCTTATACCGGTAAGAGAAAAGTTCTTTCAGCTGGCGCAATTGATAAATTTAAACAGAAATACAATAATTTCTTATCGAATTAAGTTTTATTTAGTCTTTTTGTTTAATAAACTCTCTAATTTGAGATTCATTAGCACTTCGATGAAGAATATTTCTCCATCTTGATGCCCCTTCCACTCCGAGGTACACGCTGTGAATGAATTTGTAGTGACTCGGATTAGGGTTTAACTTTTTAAGTAGTGTTTCTCTTGAATCTGGTGTTTGACCCATAACATTAGAATATATTTCATGAAGTAAATATAGATTCTCGTAACATAGTCTACCAAACATTATTCCATCGTATTGATTTAATAACTCAATACTTTGTTGTTTGTTTTTAATCCCACCATTAATAATTACATGGATATGGTCATGTTTTTTTTGTAATCGTAATACTCGATCATAATTTAGGGGTGGAATGGTTCTATTTTGTTTAGGGTTAAGTCCTTTCAATTTTGCAATTCTAGCATGAATAATAAATTGTTTTATTCCAACGGATTGACACTGAGTTACGAAAGTATCTAGAAATGCATCATTATCATGATGATCAATTCCAATTCTACACTTTATGCTTAAATGGTTTAAATCAACAATATCACTCATCTTTTCAAGACATTCTGCTACTAAATCTGGGTGCTGCATTAAAAAGGCACCAAATCCCCCTTTTTGTACTCTTGGACTTGGACACCCAACATTGAGATTAAAATACTGATAGCCTTGAGAGTATAAAATATCACATGCTTTTTTTAGTTCGCATGGATTTGATCCACCCAGTTGAATAATTGCATTTCTTTTA
>NZIM01000066.1 GCA_002691585.1 Legionellales bacterium | reverse complement strand
TATTTATGAAAATAATGGTACTAATCTTGAGGAATTGTACATGGATAATGTTTATTTCTACAGGGACTAAACATATTTCAATTAAATACTAAAACAACAACTGTCAAACTGCGATTCTTATTCAGAATCGCAGTTTATTTACTAAACTAAACATAATTAAAAAATTAAAAAGCAAGACTTCGTAACTAAAAACATTTTAAAAATGAATTACTTTTTGTTTCGATTGTTTCGATTGTTTCTATTGCTATGTGTATTGGGTTGTGGGAAAGATGATACGTCAACAGTAGAACCGATCGGCCCAGAAGAACCAAGTGTTACCAAGTACGGAATGACATTGGTTTGGGAAGATGAGTTTGATTATAATGGAGCCGTAGATGCAAACAAGTGGCATCATCAGTTTATCCCAATTACGGGAAGTAGTTGGGCAAACGGCGAACAACAACATTACACGAATCGTGAAGAAAACTCCTATGTAAGTGACGGAACGCTTAAAATTGTTGCTAAAAAAGAACAATACAATTATGGGGGTAATACCAAGAGCTATACATCGGCTCGCTTGAATACCAAATATACATTTCAATATGGTCGTATTGACATAAGCGCTAAACTACCTGTCGAACAAGGTACCTGGCCTGCCTTTTGGACGCTTGGAGCTAATATTGACGAAGTTGGCAACTATCATGGGGACACTTATGGAAGTGTTGGCTGGCCTGCCTGCGGTGAAATTGATATTATGGAACAAAATGGCTGGGATAAAGATAATCTTATTGGTCATTTGCACTGGGGCAACATGCAAACAAACCAATATCAAAACGAAGGTGAAACCAAACGTGTTCAAAATACGTCAACAGAATTCAATCTGTATTCTTTATTATGGACTAAAGATGAGATTAGAATTCTCTTTAATGACCAAGTATTTTTTATCCGAGAAATTGATAACACCATGCCTTATCGTTTCCCCCATTATGTATTGTTTAACATAGCCATGGGAGGAAATCTTGGTGGAACAATCCCCTCAAATTTTACAAGTGCTACCATGGAAGTAGATTACATCAAAATTTACCAGTAACCCAATTTTAAAATCGACTTAGCTTTTATGCTTATTAGAAATAAAAATAACGACCATTCTCAAGAAAAATCAGACACACATTACATAAGATCAAAGATGACACCCAACAACGCTATTTACCTTGGTGCCCAGCCCAACCAATTTTCCGAAAAAGAAGTAAAAGGAGAAGAAGTAACCCAAAATGGCGAAACTTTTTACAAGATTTCAAATGTAGACGTCATGCGTCCGTTTTTTATGAGTATTGTAAGCAATTCCAATCATTGGATGTTTATTTCCAGTAAAGGCAGCTTGTCTGCTGGACGACGAAATAGCAATTATGCGCTATTTCCGTATTACACAGACGATAAAATTACCGAGTCGGCGGAAACTACAGGAAGTAAAACCATTTTTATTCTTACTAAGTCGGATAAAAGCTTCTTGTGGGAGCCTTTTTCAGAGCGTCAAAATGGGGTGTACAACATCACACGTAATCTTTATAAAAACTCTTTCGGGAACAAAATAATTTTTGAAGAAGTTAACCACGACTTAGAAGTTTCCTTTACTTATGAATGGAATTCTAGCGATAAGTATGGGTTTGTTCGTAAATCTAATGTTATTAATAACAGCGACGAAATCATTTCGTTAAAGGTTTTGGATGGCATTCAAAATATCTTGCCTAATGGAGTAGATCCTGCGCTGCAAAACGCAAGTAGCAACCTTGTAGACGCCTACAAAAAATGTGAGTTGGAGGAAGATACTGGACTTGGTATTTACTCACTTAGTGCGATTATTGTAGATAGAGCCGAACCTAGCGAATCATTAAAGGCAAACCTGGTTTGGTCGATTGGACTCGATAATTCCAAAAAACTTATTTCATCACTACAGTTGGACACATTTCGAAGTGGACAAGACCTAACACAAGAGCTAGATATTAAAGCTGAAAAGGGAGCATATTTTATCACAGACACCATCGCATTGGCTGGCAGTGATGCAAAAAGCTGGATGCTTGTAGCTGATGTAAATAAAACCATTTCAGATATTGTTACACTCAAAGAGGAATTACTTCACAATACCAACTTGCAAGTGGAAGTATTGGAAGACGTTGAACTTGGTTCAAAAAATCTGATAGAGCTGGTGGGCGCTTCAGATGGATTGCAAATGACAAATGATAGACTTCGCAACATTCGTCATTTTGCCAATACCATGTTTAACATCATGCGAGGGGGCATATTTGATAATAATTATCAAATTGAAAAGGCAGATTTTACATCTTATATAGCGAATGCCAACCGTAAAGTATTTAGGTTAAAAGAAGCAGTTTTGGATGCACTCCCTGAGTTGTTTGACGTTAATCACCTTAAAGAAATTGCCGAAGCGGATGACAATAAAAACTTTAAAAGATTGTGTTTTGAGTACTTGCCGTTAAAGTTTAGCCGTCGTCATGGTGATCCGAGTCGTCCTTGGAACAGATTCTCGATAAATACCCGAACTGAAAACGGCGATAAAATTTTAGATTACGAAGGAAACTGGCGGGATATTTTCCAAAATTGGGAAGCGCTGGCACACTCCTATCCAGAGTTCATTGAGGGAATGATTCACAAATTCTTGAACGCCACTACTTTTGATGGATATAACCCGTACCGTGTTACCAAAGGCGGATTTGATTGGGAAACCATTGAGCCAGACAACCCTTGGTCGTACATTGGATATTGGGGAGATCATCAGATTATTTATCTTTTGAAATTCTTAGAATTCATTGAGGACTATTACCCCAATAAGCTAGCGTCATATTTTAAACAAGATTTGTTTGTCTATGCGAATGTGCCATACAGTATTAAGAGTTATCAGGATATCTTAAAAGATGCTAAAAACACCATCGATTTTGACTTTGATCGAGAAGAAAATATCCACTTTAAAAGAGAAGAAATTGGTGTAGATGGGGCACTACTGCGAGACAATACCATTTTTATTTACAAGGTTAATTTTATTGAGAAAATATTGGCAACAGTTTTGGCAAAAATGTCAAATTTTATCCCTGAAGCTGGAATCTGGATGAATACTCAGCGTCCTGAATGGAATGACGCCAATAATGCCCTTGTAGGAAACGGGGTGTCTATGGTAACCTTGTATTACTTGCGCCGTTTCTTACGCTTTTTTGAGACTGTTATTACAAATTCAGAAAGTACAGATTTTCATATTTCTAAGGAGTTGTTTCTGTGTTTTAACCAAATCACAGATGGGTTACAGCAGCACAAATCGTTGCTAAACGGAACCTTTTCAGATACGGATAGAAAAAGTGTTATGGATGCACTTGGCGAGGCAGGAAGCTTGTACCGTAACACCATTTATGACAATCGTTTTTCGGGGGATAAAGAAGCGGTTAGTAAAGATGCGTTAGTGTCGTTTTTGGATGTTGCAACCGCATTTTTAGAACACTCTATAGAAGCAAATAAACGAGAAGACAACTTATACCACGCATACAACCTTATGACTGTAAATGGCAGCGATAAGGTGAGTATTTCACATCTTCCCGAAATGCTTGAAGGGCAAGTTGCTGTACTCAGCTCTGGCTATTTATCGGCTAAAGAAAGCCTTGAAGTACTCGATGCATTGAAGGCAAGCGCCTTGTTCAGACCTGACCAGTACAGTTATATCCTGTATCCAAACAAAGAACTTCCCCGTTTTGTTAACAAAAACAACATTTCAAAAGAAAAAGTAGCGGCTTCGCCATTACTAACAAAATTGGTTAAAGACAACAATAATCAAGTGCTCTCAAAAGATTTACGTGGTGATTACCACTTTAATGGAAACTTCAATAATGTAGATAGTTTGCAAGCTGCTCTTAAGGCTTTGCCTGAGCAATATCAAACAATGGTAGCTAACGAAACCGCTTATGTTGAGCAAGTTTTCGAGGATATTTTTGATCATAAATCGTTTACAGGACGTTCAGGAACGTTCTTTGGCTATGAAGGCTTAGGCTCTATTTACTGGCATATGGTATCCAAATTACTTTTGGCAGTTTATGAGATTACGCGTGATGCGATTCAGGCTAACGAAGACCCAGCACTGGTGGGGAAATTATTCGATCATTATTTTGAAATCAACGCAGGCATTGGCGCGCATAAATCACCAGAGCTGTATGGTGCATTCCCAACAGATCCATATTCGCACACTCCTGGCGGTAAAGGCGCACAACAGCCCGGTATGACGGGACAGGTAAAAGAAGACATTATCAGTCGCTTTGGAGAACTTGGTGTTCGCGTATCAAATGGCATACTCAAATTTGACCCAACCATACTTCGAAGCTCCGAATTTTTAACCAAACCGCAAACATTCCATTATGTGAATGTAACAGGTGAGACAAGTACGGTTCCATTAGAAAAAGACACATTGGCTTTTACCTACTGCCAAGTACCTATTATTTATAAAAAATCAAAAACAGCTAGTACCGAGGTGGTATTCCAATCTGGCGAGTCACAAATAGTATCGTCAAACCAATTGGACGCAACTTTGAGCACTGCCCTTTTTCAAAGAACAAACACCATTAACAAAATAATCGTTTCTGTTGTGAAAGAATAGTATTTAACTAACAAAATCATCTGAGGACATTGATTACCCGTTCAAGTATGAGCACTATGAAAATTATCGGAATTAATGGATTTTTCACTCTAGTGCTTTTGTTTTCAGTGTCTTGTAACACTCAGCATTCTAATATGAAAAGCAAAACTGCTGCCGAAATTTTAGGAAACCCAAGATACGAGGCAATATCGTATGGCGGATACCGAAAGACCACTCGAGATGCTCAGCCCTCAGTTGCTGAGCTTAAAGAGGACATGAAAATTCTTCATGCCATGGGTATCCGCATTGTGAGAACCTATAATGTGCATTTGCCTCAGGCAGCTAATTTGCTCAAGGCAATTTCTGAACTGAAAGTTAAAAATCCTGATTTTGAAATGTATGTGATGTTAGGTGCATGGATTGATTGCCTAAATGCATGGACAGATAAGGTTGTTAACCATTATGTTGGAAGCCCACGAAATGAGCAGGAGATTACCAAAGCAGTTGAGCTTGCCAACCAATATCCAGATATTGTTAAAATTATTGCCGTAGGGAACGAGGCAATGATAAGGTGGCAAGCATCTTATTATGTTCAACCTAATATTATTCTAAAATGGGTAACTCACCTACAGGATTTAAAAAAAGAAGGAAAACTATCCAATGACTTGTGGATTACCTGTTCAGACGATTTTGCTTCTTGGGGCGGCGGCGATACGTCATACCACAATGAAGATTTGGAAGCACTCATTGCAGCTGTGGATTATATTTCCATGCACACGTACCCTTTCCATAACACGCATTACAATCCGGCTTTCTGGGAAATTACACAAGAGGATGCCAAGGATAAAACGCCACGCCAACTTATAGACGCTGCCATGTTGCGGGCTCGAGATTTTGCTGTTTCGCAATACAATGATGTCAAAAAATACATGAATAGCTTAGGGATTGAAAAACCTATTCATATTGGTGAAACCGGTTGGGCTACAACGTCAAGTGGATTTTATGGCAGAAAAGGTTCTCACGCTGCAGACCAATACAAGCAGGCAGCCTACTACAAACTAATGCGCGCATGGGCTAAGGAAAACGGCGTGTCTTGTTTTTATTTTGAAGCTTTTGACGAACCGTGGAAAGATGCGCATAACCCCAAAGGTTCAGAGAATCATTTTGGACTAATGACAGTCGATGGCAAAGCCAAATATGCCCTCTGGGATATGGTTGACAACGGAACTTTTGATGAACTTTCGCGTAATGGCGCACCAATAACAAAAACGTTTAATAGAAACAAGGAAAACGTATTTATATCTGTGCTGCCACCAAATATCTTAGAAAATAGCCAAAACTAAAACCATGATTCGCAAGCCAATACAAATCGGAATAATATTAGTTGTAATGGGAACTTCATGTACACAACCCCTCGAAGTTGAGGTTTTCGAAACATCAGAAAGCGGAAACAAACTCACAAAACGTACTGATTTTGTTGCCGAAGCAAACCCGTCTACCATAACCCTTGATGATTCTAAACAATTTCAAGCTATAACAGGTTTTGGAGGAGCGTTTACAGAGTCTTCGGCGTATTTGCTCAATCAGGTTAGTAAAGAAAATAGAGACCTTATTTTACGTGCTTACTTTTCAAAAGAGGGTGCTCGATATTCACTTACGCGAACCCACATGAATTCATGTGATTTTTCGGTAGATAATTACTCGTACACTCCTGTTGCAGGAGATATAGACTTGAAGCATTTTTCTATAGACGAAGACAGAGAAGACCTAATCCCTATGATAAAAGACGCCATGGCTGTTTCAGAAGATGGCTTTCGTCTTTTTGCTTCTCCTTGGACGGCTGCACCGTGGATGAAAGATAATAACAGTTGGGTAGGCGGAAAACTTTTACCCGAATACTACGACACCTGGGCGTTATTTTTTTCAAAATATGTAGATGCTTACAAAGCGGAGGGTATTGATATTTGGGGCTTTACCGTAGAAAATGAACCACATGGAAATGGCGAAAATTGGGAAAGTATGCATTACTCCCCTGAAGAAATGACCCATTTTGTGCAACATTTTCTGGGGCCTAAATTGGAAGCTGATGGAAAAGGTGATTTAATCATACTGGGATATGACCAAAATCGTGAAGGCATTCGCGAATGGGTAGATGTGATGTATAAAGACGAAGCATCCTCAAAATATTATGATGGAACTGCGGTGCATTGGTACGAAAGCACCTACGACTATTTTCCTACCGAGCTACAATATGCCCACGAAAAGGCTCCAGACAAATACCTTATACAGACAGAGGCCTGTGTTGATGCCGAAGTTCCTGTTTGGCAAGATGACAAATGGTATTGGAAAAAGGAAGCTACCGATTGGGGATACGATTGGCGCGAAGCCTCTAAAAAATACTTACACCCAAAATATGCACCTGCAAATCGTTATGCTAGAGATATCATAGGCTGCCTAAATAACTGGGTTGATGGTTGGGTAGACTGGAACATGGTTTTAGATACAAAAGGGGGCCCTAACTGGGCAAACAACTGGTGCATTGCTCCAGTAATTGTGGATACAGAAAAAGATGAAGTTTACTTTACCCCTTTGTATTACATCATGGCGCATTTTAGCAAGTATATCCGGCCAGGTGCTATAGTTATTGATGCACAGAATTCTGATAGTGAGCTTATGGTAGCCGCTGCCAAAAATCCAGATGAATCTATAGCAGTTGTTGTTTTTAACGAAGGGATCTCACAAAAAAATTTCGAACTAACTCTTAATAGGAGTTCAATAAATATAACCATTAGTCCTCAAGCCATTCAAACTATTATGATTGACAACCACTAAAAATTAACAATATGCAGAACCAATCGCCACCAATAAAAAAAATTCCAATGAGTCAAAAAATTGCTTTTGGCGTTGGGATGTTGGCTAATCAAATGTTTCCAGCAGCTCTGGGAGTTTTTATTATTGTTCTAGTGCAAGACCTTGGGTTTGCTGCATTTTTATGGGGAATTATCCAATTTGCACCAAGAATTTTTGACGCCATTACAGACCCTATCATGGGCTTTATTTCAGATAACACTAAGTCTAAATGGGGAAGAAGGAGGCAGTATGTTTTCATTGGAGGGATTCTTATGGGAATAGCCTATGTCGCTATGTGGCAAATTCATAGTGACAACGGAGTTTTATTTAACTTTATATACTTCTTTTTATGGTCTTTGGTGTTTTATTTGGGTCTTACCATTTTTAGTGTTCCTTATGTTGCTATGGGGTATGAAATTAGTGAAGACTTTCACGAAAGAACACAAATTATGGCTATCGCACAATTTATTGGGCAGTGGGCATGGGTAATAGCGCCGTGGTTTTGGGTTATTCTTTATGATCCAGAATGGTTTCCAAGTGGTGCAGATCAAGGAGTGAGAGAGCTGTCGGTGTGGGTAGCTTTGTCGTGTACACTTTTTGCTATCGTACCCGCAATTTTTCTGAAAAGCAAATCAACATTAGACCGAACAGACTTTTTGCCAATTAATGCCAACTATGTGTTAAAAAGCATCAAAGGAATATTTTTATCCGCTTTTGAGGCTTTTAAAATCAAACAATTTAGAAAAATTGCTTTTGCCACTTTTTTGATTTTCAACTCATTCAATGTGATTGCTCCTTACACATTCTTAATCATAGTACATTATCTTTTTGATAGTGACCCTGCAAGTGCTGGAAATTGGCCTGCAATGCACGGTTCCGTTGGCGCATTGATCACTTCTTTTCTAATCATTCCATTAATTACTGTAATGTCGAAAAAAATGGGTAAAAAGAAAGCATTTATGGTTTCTCAATTCATCTCCATTATTGGCTACATTCTGTTTTGGTTTTTGTTTGTTCCTGGAAAGCCACATTTGTTTTTATATGCACTGCCTTTTCACTCATTTGGCATAGGAGGCTTGTTTACTATTATGATGTCTATGACAGCTGATGTATGTGATTTGGACGAATTGAATACAGGTCAAAGAAGAGAGGGTGTTCTGGGAGCTGTGTATTGGTGGATGGTAAAATTAGGATATGGAATTGCGGCATTATTAGGGGGGCTTTTCCTCATGATTGTAGGTTTTGATGCAGATAATGTTACTGAATCTGCTGTTACAGGAATGCGTTCTTTTTATTCCCTTTTACCTATTGCCGGAGTAATTGGCGCAATCCTGATTATGAAAAACTATGATATTTCAGAACAAAAAGCAGCTGAAATAAAAAAGGCTTTGGAGGAACGAAAACAAAAATCTTAATTTCGATATAATGTCATACAGAGAAGGTAAAGAATTTAGCTTAGAAGACTTAACATACAAATCATATAAAGGAGTTGATTTTGAAGAATTCACTACTGAAGATCTAAATGAGCTGTGGCGTAAAACCCTTAAAGCGGGAATGCACGGCATTTGTTTTAGCATGTATGAAGACGGACAACAGCCAGGAGATACAATAACAGCTACTCAAGTCGAGCGGCGCATTAAAATAGTAAAACCATATACCAATTGGATTCGATCGTTTTCCTGTATTGAAGGAAATGAACATATTCCTCGTTTAGCGCATATGCATGGACTCAAAACGATGGTAGGCGCATGGCTTAGTGATGATGCTGATAAAAACGATGAAGAAATAGCATCGCTAATCACACTTGCTAAAGAAGGCTATGTAGATATTGCCGCTGTGGGTAACGAAGTACTCTATAGAAACGATTTAACACTTGAAGAATTACTAAAATTTATGAAGCGTGTTCGCAAAGCTATCCCGTCACACATACCCATAGGTTATGTAGATGCGTATTATGAGTTTTCTTCACTCCCAGAGCTGGTCGAACATTCAGATGTTATTTTATCTAATTGCTACCCTTTTTGGGAAGGATGTCCTGAAGAATATGCTTTAAGTCATATGCAACAAATGTATGGTCAAGCAATGGACGCCGCTAAAGGAAAAAAAGTTATTATTACCGAAACGGGTTGGCCTAGCAAGGGCGAATCGCTAAAAGGGGCTGAGCCTGGAGAAGAACACGCAATGAAATACTTCATCAATACCCAAGCATGGTCAAAAAATGCAAATATAGAGCTGTTCTATTTTTCTTCTTTTGACGAATCATGGAAGGTAGGACCTGAAGGAGAAGTAGGTGCCTACTGGGGGCTTTGGGATAAAAAAGAAAATTTAAAGTTTTAACTTTATACAACAAAAAACCAAAAATGACCTTAAACCGATCTGTCTTTGCTCTAATAATTATTTTTTCAGTAACCGCCTGTACCTCTTCTTCCAACAATAAAGATGCTATTTCTAAAAAAGTAGCTAACACCTTAGATCAAATGACGCTCGTCGAAAAAGTTGGTCAAATGACGCAAGTTGATATGCGCCTACTTGACAGTCCGCAGGATATTAAAACCTATCACATAGGTTCGATCCTCAGCGGAGGTGGTTCAGCCCCAAAAACAAATACACCAAAAGGATGGCTAGAAATGGTAAACGGATATCAAAAAATAGCCATGAGCGACCGTCTTGGTATTCCTATTATATATGGGATTGATGCCGTTCACGGGCACAACAATGTTTTAGGAGCCACTGTATTTCCGCACAACCTTGCTCTTGGGGCTGCTAACGACGCTGATCTTGTTTATCGTGTAAACAAAGCTACAGCCATAGAAGTAGCTGCTACAGGAATTCATTGGACATTTTCACCTTGTATTACCATTCCTCAAGATGCTAGATGGGGGCGGTTTTACGAGGGGTTTGGTCAAACAACCGATATTGTTGATGGGCTAACAAATGCTGCTATTTTAGGCTACCAGGATAGATTATCTAATGTACAAAACAAGCAAGTAGCAGCCTGCGCAAAACATTTTATTGGAGATGGCGCAACTGTTTGGGGTACCGGTACTCGAGTGGACGGCAAACATACGTATTACATTGACCGAGGCGATGTCCAATTGGATGACAAGACGCTTCGTGAAATCTACCTTCCGCCGTATAAAACGGCAATTAAAGCGGACGTCAAAACAATTATGGCAAGTTTTAATAGTGTGCGCGGAGAAAAGTGTCATGGCAGCAAATATCTTTTAACCGATTTGCTTAAAGAAGAACTTGGCTTTGAAGGATTTGTTGTTTCGGATTGGGCGGGAATTGATGAAATTCCTGGAGATTATAAATCCGATATAATTAATGGTGTCAATGCCGGGATTGATATGGTCATGGTGCCTGGAATCATGGAAGGTCAAAATCAGCAACACTATAAAACATTTATTAAACTACTGATTGAAGCTGTAAATGAAGGCAGTGTTCCAATGCAACGCATCGACGATGCTGTGCGAAGAATTTTAAAAGTAAAAATGGAGATTGGGCTTTTTGATGATCCATATATTGACGATATTCACCTAGATAACATAGGCTCATTGGAGCATCGTGCACTTGCTCGTGAAGCAGTTCAAAAATCTGCAGTTCTATTAAAAAACGAGGGAATACTACCTTTTGACAAGTCTAGTTCAATTACAGTAGTGGGGTCAGCGGCAAATAATCTCGGAGTTCAAAATGGCGGTTGGACAACTGATTGGCAAGGATTTTTTACTCCCGACTTCCATTTTTTGGACTACAATGCTGATGGGATTCTTACCAAAGCCGAATATAACACACAGCTTGAGAAAATATTCGAGAACAAATTTAACCCAGGCGATTGGGAAGGTCATTTCAACGAAATTGATCCAGACAACAATGGCAAAGCTTCCGCCGAAGACTTTACTTTTTTTATGGTTAATCGAGTGCTACAACCAAACGGGACTACCATTCTAGATGGGATTAAATCCGTGGCACCAAATGCAAAAATCACCTATGACCCAAATGCCAATACTATAGCTGAAGGAGATATTGTACTCGCTGTAATTGGTGAATATCCTTACGCTGAGGGCTTTGGTGACGATGCCGACTTGCGCCTCAACAAGGCCGATCTTCAAACGCTTAAGCGTGTATATGCCAGCGGAAATAAAACCGTTGTTTTGATGATGTCTGGCCGCCCGCTAATGATAAATGAGCACCTCCAGAATTGGGATGCTTTTGTTGTCTCTTTTTTACATTGTGTGTACAATCCTCCGCAATATTTTAGGTTTTTGCAACCTTCCTCTTCTCCGCTATAT
>NZIM01000065.1 GCA_002691585.1 Legionellales bacterium | reverse complement strand
TTTGAATAACCTTTCAGAAATAGCGAACAAGGAAAACTACACCTTTGTTCATGGGGACATTACAGATGCTGATTTTATACAAAATCTTTTTGAACAACATAAATTCAAACACGTCATTCACTTAGCAGCAGAGTCGCACGTGGACCGCTCCATTTCAGATCCATTTGTGTTTGTTAAAACCAATATTTTAGGCACACTGAATTTGTTGCAAAGCTTTAAAGCATCGCACCAATCAGGAGGGTTGTTTTATCACATCAGCACAGACGAGGTGTATGGTTCGCTGGGAGAAGCAGGACTGTTTACAGAAAGCTCACCCTATCAACCCAATTCCCCCTATGCTGCATCAAAAGCGAGCTCAGATCATTTTGTTCGCGCCTACGCCAAAACCTATAAGCTGCCTGTGATCATATCGAATTGCTCTAATAACTATGGCCCCAATCAGTTTCCAGAAAAGTTTATACCTGTTTGTATAGAAGCGATTGTAAACAATAAAAAAATACCCATTTATGGCGATGGGAATTACACCAGAGATTGGTTGTTTGTAGCGGATCATGCCGCAGCCATAAAAACCATTTTGGAAAAAGGTAAAGTGGGCGAAACCTATAATATCGGAGGGCTTAACGAATGGAAAAACAGTGATTTGGTTAAGTTGCTGATTCGAGAAACGGATAAGGCACTTGGCAGACCCAAGGGCGCCTCACTACCTTTAATCACTTTTGTTAAAGACCGCCCTGGTCATGATAAGCGCTATGCTATTGACAACGCTAAAATTATGCGAGATCTGCACTGGAAGCCTGAACATACGTTTGAAGAAGGAATTGTAAAAACCATAGATTGGCATTTATCAAACCAAGCATGGATAGCTGCTGTAAAAGACCGGTCGTACAGAAACATTACCTTTAAAGGATGAAAGGAATTATACTTGCTGGAGGATCAGGCACACGACTTCATCCGATCACATTATCGGTGAGTAAGCAGTTGATGCCCGTGTACGACAAACCGATGATTTATTATCCACTGTCAACACTAATTAGCGCCGGCATTCGGGAAATTTTGATTATTTCTACGCCAAAAGACCTTCCGCTATTTGAGCGGCTGTTAGGTGACGGCAGCCAATTGGGATGTTCGTTTTCCTATGCCGCTCAACCCGAACCAAGGGGTTTAGCCCAGGCATTTTTGATAGGGGAATCCTTTATTGGTAAAGATTCCGTAGCACTGATTTTGGGTGATAATATTTTTTATGGCACAGGCCTTCAAGCGACACTTCAAGACTGTATAAACCCAGAAGGTGGAATTATTTTTGCTTATAAGGTGCATGATCCTGAACGCTATGGGGTGGTATCGTTTGATGCATCAGGCAAAGCAACATCATTAGAAGAAAAGCCAAAAAACCCGGCATCAAAATTTGCTGTGCCGGGCATATATTTTTATGATAACGCGGTGGTTTCTATTGCAAAAAAAATCAACCCAAGCCTTAGAGGTGAATTGGAAATCACAGATATAAATAAGGTCTATTTGCAAAAGCAAAAGCTTCAAGTACAGGAGCTGGACAGTGGAACAGCATGGTTAGATACGGGTACATTCACTTCACTCATGCAAGCGGCGCAGTTTGTACAGGTGCTGCAAGAACGACAAGGAGTACGTATTGGCGCGATTGAAGACGTGGCACTTCAAATGGGCTATATCAATCAAAAGCAGCACGGCAGCCTTACTTCTCCATTTATAAAAAGCGGCTACGCAAAATAGTAGGGATGCAAATAAAAGAAACAAAACTTAGCGGCTGTGTGTTAATTACGCCAAAAATAATTGCTGATGAGCGAGGCTATTTTATGGAAAGCTACCGTCAATCGTGGATGGATTCATTGACCGGCTTTTCAGGCAGCTTTGTACAGGACAACCAATCCCTTTCCCATTTTGGCACTATAAGAGGGTTGCATTTTCAACAGGGTGAATATGCGCAATCTAAACTTATTAGAGTATTACAAGGAGCTATTTTGGATGTTGTTGTTGACATTAGACAAGGATTACCCACGTTTGGCGAAAAAGTTTCAGTAGTGTTGTCCGCAGAAAACAAGCAACAGCTTTGGATTCCGAAAGGCTTTGCACATGGTTTTTCGGTAGTGTCCGAAACGGCACTAGTATGTTATAAGTGCGATGCGTATTACAATAAGTCCTCGGATATGGGAATACACCCATTAGACAAAACACTAAACATAGATTGGAAAATTCCCAAAGACAACCAACGTATTTCGGAAAAGGATTTGGAGCTACCCACTTTCAATTCGCTGAACAAATGAAACGGGTGTTGGTTACAGGCGCAAAAGGGCAGTTGGGGCTTGCCATACAAGCATATGCAAACAATTATCCAGAGCTGTCATTTGTTTTTACTGGAAAACAAGATTTAGATGTCACCAATGAAGCTCAAGTGCACGCTTTCTTTAAAGCAAATGCCATTGATGTTTGCATCAATGCGGCAGCATACACCGATGTGGATAAAGCTGAGGAAGAACCCCAAGCAGCGTACTTATTAAACGAAACAGCACCACGGCTTTTAGCAAAAGCCTGCAAAGCATACAACGTGTTTTTGGTTCATATTTCTACCGATTATGTGTTTGATGGTAGTAAAGGAAGTGCATATACAACGGAAGATACTTCAAACCCTATAAACGTGTATGGCGCATCAAAGCTAGCGGGCGAAAAAGCCATTGCCAATGTGTGTGGGGAATATTGTGTTGTGCGTACTTCTTGGTTGTATTCTGAATTTGGCAATAATTTTCAGACTACAATTTTAGAAAAAGCCAAGACAGCACCCTATTTGGAAGTAGTTAGCGATTTACACGGCACACCTACCTATGCCCCAAATTTAGTTGTATTTTTATTAAATAAAATACACAAATCTGCGTTTGCCTCTAATATGGAGCACTTTAGCGATACAAAAACTATGAGTTGGCATGAATTGGCAGAAAAAATTGTTGGCGAAGGAACTATCGTAAATAAAGTAAAATTCGGCACGCTAAAGCTTAAGGCAAAAAGGGCAAAGGACACATCGATAAGTTAAAATGGGTAAAAAAGCGTTAATTACAGGAATTACAGGTCAGGACGGGTCGTATTTGGCCGAATTTTTGATTGAAAAGGGATATGAAGTGCATGGCATAATTAGGCGCTCTTCTTCTTTTAATACCGAACGTATAGAGCACTTATATATCGAAGAGCTGATACGTGACCTACACTCAGACAGAAAAGTTTCTCTGCATTATGGCGACATGACAGACTCTACAAACCTTATTCGTTTAATTCAAGAAATCAAACCCGATGAGATTTACAACCTTGCCGCACAGTCACACGTAAAAGTTTCTTTCGACCTGCCCGAGTATACTGCTGAAACGGATGCAATTGGTACGCTACGTTTGTTAGAGGCCGTTCGCATATGTGGGCTAGCCAATAAAACGCGAATTTATCAAGCATCGACATCTGAACTCTATGGTAAGGTTCAAGAAATTCCCCAAACAGAAACAACACCTTTTTATCCTCGTTCGCCTTATGGCGTAGCTAAACTTTACGCCTATTGGATTACCAAAAACTACCGTGAATCATACGACATGTTTGCCGTTAACGGTATTTTATTCAATCATGAATCTGAACGCAGAGGCGAAACGTTTGTCACCCGAAAAATTACACTTGCTGCTGCACATATAGCTATTGGAAAGCAAGAAAAACTGTATTTAGGAAATTTAGATTCCTTACGTGACTGGGGTTATGCAAAAGACTATGTGAAATGTATGTGGCTTATGCTGCAACACGACATCCCTGAGGACTTTGTGATTGCTACGGGAACTCAACATTCCGTTAAAACATTTTGTACCCTTGCTTTCAAGGAGGTGGGCATCATACTACACTGGGAGGGCAAAGGGGTTAATGAAAAGGGAATTTGTACAGAAACAAGCCGCACACTAGTTGAGGTGGATCCAAAATATTATCGCCCAGCTGAAGTGGAAACCTTATTGGGGGACCCTACAAAAGCAAAAGAAGTGTTAGCCTGGGATCCAAATGAGACGTCTTTTGAGCAACTTGTGAAAACTATGGTAAAGCACGACATGGATTTAGCCAATAAAGAATCGACCAGTAAGAAATTCCACTGCTAAATGGATAAATCAGCTAAAATATATGTTGCTGGACACAAGGGCTTGGTAGGAAGCGCATTGTGTAAAACCCTACAGGCTAAAGGATATACAGATCTTGTATATCGAACACATGCCGAATTGGATTTAACCAACCAAAAAGAAGTTGAAACGTTTTTTGAGCAAGAAAAGCCAGAATATGTGTTTTTAGCGGCAGCAAAGGTTGGTGGAATTGTGGCAAACAACAACTACAGAGGTGCATTTATCTATGAAAATACGATGATTCAAAACAATGTGATACACCAAAGTTATGTGCATGCCGTTAAGAAGTTGTTGTTTTTGGGAAGTACGTGTATTTATCCAAAAGAATGCCCACAACCCATGCGTGAAGATTCCTTATTAACAGGCCCGTTGGAATATATGAACGAGCCGTATGCCATTGCCAAAATAGCTGGCATTAAAATGTGTGAAAGTTATAATGTACAGTACGGCACGAACTTTATTTCTGTAATGCCCACAAACCTTTATGGGCCGAATGATAATTTTGATTTAGAAACCTCGCATGTGTTGCCAGCCTTGTTACGCAAAATGATTTTAGGGAAGTATTTACATAACAATGATTATGGTTCTATAAAATCAGACTTAGAAAAAAGACCCATAGAAGGTGTTGACTGTAAGGCAACAAATGAAAGCATTATTGAGATGTTAAAAAAGTATGGTGTGCGCAAAACAGCAGAAAGCGTTGAGGTAGAAATATGGGGTACTGGTAAGCCTATGCGCGAGTTTTTATATAGCGAAGACATGGCAGATGCCTGCGTAGACATTATGGAGCGGGTAGATTTTAAAGACACTTATGATTACACCCAAAAAGAAGTGCGCAACACGCATATTAACATTGGAACGGGCGAAGAGATTTCGATTAAAGAACTAGCCGAAACAATTCAAGAAATCGTGGGGTTTAAAGGCAAGTTGTATTTTAATACATCTAAGCCCGACGGAACGATGCGGAAGTTGACGGACATAACAAAGCTTGTTCAACACCATTGGAAAGAAAAGACTGAACTTAAAAAAGGCATAAGAACGCTATACAAGGTCTTTGATGAATGAAATAAAGGCAAAGAATAAATCTCAAAAAATACGTCTGATAGAGAACATTGCATCGCTTTCTTTATTACAATGGGTTAATTACATTGTCCCATTATTTTTAATCCCCTTTTTGGTAAGGTCACTAGGTATTGAACTCTTTGGCCTTGTTATGTTCGCTCAATCAGTCTCAACAATCTTTATAATTTTTTCAGACCTTGGATTCTCGGTAACGGGGACTCGTAAAATCTCAATTCTTAAAGAAGACAAAAAGCAGATTTCAGAGATTTTTTGGGTCATAACAACAATAAAAGTTGCTACTTTGATACTTTTATTTGGCGTTCTACTTTTATTGATAGCATTTGTCCCAAAGTTTTCTAAAGAGCCAATGTTATTTATTTTCTCTTTCGGAGTTACTATTGGTTCGACTGCTTTTCCTTCTTGGTTTTTTCAAGGGATTCAAAAGATGAAGATAATTACAGTTGTAAATACCACTGCAAAACTAATTTTCGCTCTGCTTGTTGTAATCTATGTAACTTCACCAAAAGATTATTTATTAGTGCCGTTGTTTAATTCTTTAGGATTTATAATCGCTGGTGTATCGGGGCTAATTTATGCAATCCGCCATGTAACGTTTTTAAGACCTAACCTTAAAAATGTTAAAGCACAAATAAAAGAGACTGCACCTGTTCTGTTGTCATCAATTGCAACAACTCTTTACACCTCTAGCAATGTTTTAATTTTAGGTTTTTTAACAAACAACACTATTACAGGGGTATATGCTAGTTTTGAAAAGGTGATTTTAGCACTTAAAGGAGTGTATAGCCCAATTTATCAAGCAATGTTCCCTTGGCTTTCATTAAAAAAGGACATTAACGAATTTATTAGAAAAATCGGGACTTACGTTTTCATATTTGGCCTCACAGGGACTCTTTTTTTAATTGTTTGTTCGAAGTATATATTAGAAAGCATTTTTAGAGATGAACTTATTACTTCATATAACAAAGGCTTTCAAATAATCTCTATTGTTATGTTTTTATCAGGGATGAACATGCTGTATAACTTTCTTTTCTTGTCAGCAAAAAAGGAATATATTTTACGAATGAAAATTTTGGGAACTACAAGCTTAATCGGTCTTTCACTATCTTTAATATTAACAATTTGCTTTGGGATTTATGGAACCATAATAGCTGTTGTATTTACAGAGCTAACACTTCTAATATGGGGGTATTTCACATATAAGAAACTAACGCTGTGAAAAATCTTATAATTATACAAGTAGTCGCCCCCGACTATAGGGAAAAGTTTTTTGAACATTTACAGAAAAACCTAGGCAATAGTTTTCATTTGTATTCAGGCGATGTTGATTTTCAAAAGTCAATTAAGTCAAAGCATAAAATCCTTAAAACTAAAATAATTAACAAGTTCTTATTTAAGCGCAGCTTCTTGTTTCAATTCGGCAGCCTTTGGCGAGAGCTTTTTAAAAAAAACATTATAGTTATTGGGCTCAATCCAAGAATAATTTCCAATTGGATCTTTCTTGTTCTAAGAAAGCCACTGGGTTTAAAAACCTATGTGTGGGGACACGCTTGGCCTAGAAAAGGGCCAAACAGCAAGACAGCTCCAATAAGACACCTCATGCAGCGTTTTGCCTCAGGCACCATAACGTACTCAGAAGCACAGAAAAAAGACTTGCTAGCTAAATATCCTAAACTATGTATTTTAAGCGCACCTAATGCGTTATACTTACAGAAAGAAATGGGAGGACTTGAGCGCCCCATGGATGAGGTAAAAAACATCATATATGTCGGAAGATTAGTTGCTGCTAAAAAACCACTTTTTTTGGTTAAAGCATTTCACAAGCTTCTTGGTTTAGACACGAACCTAATTATTGTGGGAGATGGTCCAGAAAGGAAAAAGATTGATGAGTATGTTGAAACTCACAACCTTGAATCAAGAGTTCAATTAACAGGCCACATAAATAATTTTGATAAGATAAAACAGCTTTACGCCACATCCTTGGTTAGTGTTTCTCCGGGTTATGTAGGCCTTTCCATTACACAAAGCTTTGCTTTTGGGGTTCCTATGTTAATTTCAAGAAATGAAAATCATTCACCTGAAATAGAAGCAGCAGAAGAAAGTAGTAATGCTATTTTCTTCCAAACAGATAATCAAAATGACTTCTGCTTAAAAGTAGAAGAAATTTTCAAATCTAATAAAGTGTTTTTTGAAAAAAGAAAGATTATTGCTGATCAATGTAAAAAGCATTACACTGTAGAGCAAATGTCCAGTTCTTTTATTCAAATCTTAAGAGACAATTAAAATGATATTTTCTACTATCGTTTTTATAGGAATTGTATTAATGTGCTTTAAGTCGCCACACAAAGGCCTTATTTTGCTATTGAATATAAATATTATTAGGAACTTTCAGTCGATTAGTATTCAAAACCCATGCTTAAAGTGTGTTTCTGATCAAGATATTGTTCTTGGCGGGGTACTGCAAGCATTGGGGTTAATAATAGTTTTCGTTAGAGGGACATCTGCCAAAAATTCAAAATATAAAATTGACTTTATAGATATGTTTTTAGGGTTAACTTTATTGTTGCTTGTTATATCCTCAGCGATTAGCGATTCTCCAAACGACGCATTTCTCTATACTATCAAGTATTTACTTTTGGGAATCCCGTATTTTTTTGTGACTAAAGCATTACTTATTAACTCGAAGAACTTTAAAGAAAATTTAACTAAAATGTTAGCCTTTTCACTTAATCTTTCAGTCATTTTCGGAATTATTGCTTCTCTGGTAGTAATAATTAGCGGATATGAAGAGCCTTATGCCAAGTATGGAGTAGTCATGCGACTGACGATTCAAGGGGTTCACCCAATTCCTTTTGCACAAGCGATAGGCTTCGGTCTATTATCGGCCTTTTTCCTTATTATAAATAAAGTTAAATCCAAAAAAAGTATTTTAAAATTATTGTTAAAAGCAGCTTTTTTAATAATCATATTGCTTTTCACAAATACTCGGGGTGTAGTTGTAAGCCTTCTTTTTTCTCTCATTGTGGCAGGGGGTTTTTACTTTAAAACGCCTAAGATCAATAAAAAAACAGCAACAACTATTTTAATTTCTAGTTTAAGTTTAATTTCAGCCACAATTATTTTTGTTGACATAAAATCTATATTTGGAAGATTTTATTTTGACAAATATGCTTTTGAATCAACTCTTCTGCGCTTCGATTCTTTATTTGAAAGCATTAGAATATTTAGGCAAAATATTTTTACCGGTATAGGCCCAACAGCTTTTCCCACATATTCAGTTCTGCCATACCCTCACAACTTTATTTTAGAGTATATTGTGTTCTTTGGAATTTGGGGGGCAATTCTAATATTGCTACTTACTATCTTTATAACCGAGCTTTATATAGTAACATCAAAAAACAAAAAAGACATTTTTTTTGTATTCCTTTTCATAACGTTTCTTTTTTATTTTATAGAAACTCAGGTAAGTTTTACTTTGTGGACTCATAAAGGAGTATACTTTTCATTAGGATTGCTTATGGCATATTATACTATTAATAAAAGAAGTGTCAAAAAGGATGAAAAAGATAATTGACAAATTACTTGCGCTTTTTACATACAGTTTTTCGGCAATAATTTTTATGCCCCCTGCCATAAAACCATTATTAATCATTGGTTTTGGGGCAACATCTCTCATGATATTTGTTATTTCAAATAAACGTATTGTAAACAAAACACTTTTTTTCCTATCATGCTTAGTATTTGTTTTGTATTGTTTAAGCTTAACAAGCACCATCAATATTGCAGATGGTTTAAAAATGTTGGAAACAAAACTTTCAATGTTTTTTATTCCTTTAATTTTTTCAGTTTTTTTGTCTGGAAAAAAGATAAGGACAGCTACTTCGGTTGAAAAGTTTAGCAAGCTTTTTTACTATATAAATACTGCATACTCTGCTATTTTACTTGTTTATTTTACTCAATACGAAAACCCCAAATATCCAAACCTCTATACACCAGGGTTTTATCAAAGCGCCTCCAGAGAAATTCCCTTTATTGGAGAACATCATACGTATATTGGTCTTATACTCGCGATATCTATTCTTCTTTTGTTTAGCTTAAAGAAAAAAATAGATTTTTTTAAACCCTCTTTTTCTACGTTATGCTTAGCACCTATGGGAGTTTTAATTTGGCTACTACAACCCAGAGCAATCATTTTAGGTCTATTCATTGCGCTATTGATGCTATTTTGGACTGCTATTAGGAAAAATATTATAGTTATTGCAGCAATCATTTTTACGGTTGGTTCTATTATTCTAGCACTAACTCCTAAAAACAACAACCGCTTTTTAGAAATCAAAAACTTATTTGACTACAGCCAGTTTAATTCTGCAAGCCAACGATTAATTATCTTAGAGTGTACAGTTGCACAAATAAAACAAAATCCATTTGTGGGATTGGGTATAGGAACTACTAACAGTGTCATTGGCGATTGTTTTAATAAAAAAACAAACGATTTTGAATGGAAAGCGATAAACACTCACAACCAATATCTTGACTTATGGCTTACATGTGGACCATACGCATTAATTTCTTTCTTATTTTTTCTTTTTTGTATTAGAAAACACATGTTAAGCTCAGGAAATAAAAGATTTATTTCTATTCTTTTTTTGTTTGTATTCACAATGTTTTTTGAGAATATCTTGGAGCGCCAAACAGGCATTATAGTGTTTTACTTTATTGTCTTCTATCTTGTAGGGGGTGAGGCAAAAAGAAGCCATCAAAGAGTGCTTTTAATTGGGCCTCTTCCAAATCCAGTTACAGGTCTTTCAATAGCCAATGAGCTAGCCTTAAGCACATTTAACTCTACTGGTAAGTCAGCATTGTCTATCAACACTTCTCCAAAGCGCTTCAGTGAAAAGTTAGGGCGCTTTAATTTAATTTCTTTATTGCATTTTACTCTCAATTATTTAGAAATCTATAAAATTTTATATGTTAGCAAGGTTTATTATACTCCCGGGCAAACATTTTTCGGAGTGTTGAAATATACTCCGTTTATTATGTTTTCCAAATTCTTGGGGAAAGAAATCATTGTCCATATTCACGGAAATTATGTTGCCAAACAATACGAGAAACTAGAGGGATTACAAAAAAGAATGTTTAGAAAAATATTGTCATATAGTGATAAAGGAATTGTATTGTCGAAAACTCTGCATGACAACTTAAGCCCATTCATTGCTAAAGAAAATATTTTTGCGCTTCCAAACTTTTATAAAAAATACCTTACTGAACAACCTATTGAAAAGTCATTTTCTGAATTAAAGATTTGTTTTCTAAGTAATTTAATGAATGAAAAAGGCATCTTCTTTCTCCTTGAAGCCCTTGAAAAGTTAAATGCAAAAGGCATTTCTTTTAAAGCCACAATAGCGGGTCATATAGAGCAATCACAGGGAAACACACTTTTAAATAAAATGTCTCAAATAGAAGGACTTACATATAAGGGATTAGTTAGAGGCGATGAGAAGAGTCAAATGTTGCAAGAGGCTAATGTTTTTGTGTTACCAACATTTTATAGGATGGAGGGGTTACCGATTTCAATAATTGAAGCAATGGCAACGGGTAATGTGATAATTACTACAGATCATGGCGCTATTCCAGATTTAGTCACAGAAGGCGAAAATGGATTTTTAATTAAGAAAAAGTCTGTAGATGCAATTGTAGAAAAATTATTGTTTCTTAGGAAAAACTTATCAAAAGCAAAAGAAATTTCAAACAACAATATTATGAAAGCTAAAAGTAATTTTACTAGTGAAAAGTTTTCGGAGAAGCTTTTAAATATATTAGATGCATAGGCTCAGCTCACACAGAATTCCAAAAGGCTTTAGAGGCAAATCAAAGCTTTATGTACAGCTTTGGTGGTTTGTCCAAGCTATTTTTATTGGCCCATCACCTCAGGTATTTTATGGGTGGCGACGTTTTTGGCTTCGTCTTTTTGGAGCACGGATAGGAAAAAAAGTACTTATCAGGCCCTCTGTAAAAATCACGTACCCTTGGAAAGTATTCATCGGGGATTATTCTTGGATTGGGGATAATGTCGTACTCTACAGTTTGGGAGAAATTGAAATAGGAAGCAATACCGTTATTTCTCAAAAGAGTTATTTATGCACAGGTTCTCATAATTACAACAAAAAAACCTTTGATATATTTGCAAAAAAAATTACGGTCGGCAATGGTTGTTGGCTGGCTACTGACGTTTTTGTCGCACCAGGAATTAATATTGGGGACGGAGCTGTTATAGGAGCAAGAAGCTCGGTTTTTAAAAATATAGAAATTAATACTATTAATATTGGGTCTCCAACAAAACATATTGGAAACCGGACAAACGCATAGCGTGAAAACTCTTCTAATATCCCCCTTTTTTTATCCCGATGAAATTGGCATTGCCCTTTACAATAAACTTACTGTAGAGTATCTTTTAAAAAAGAAACATGATGTCAGTATTATCACAGCAGTGCCCTATTACCCTGAATGGAAAATCAAGCAACCATATGATAAGGCCAAGCTTTTCTCAAGAGAAAAGTATTTAGCAGCAACCGTTTTTCGAGTAAAGCATTTTGTCCCAAAAAAACCTACTGCTCTAACTAGGGTTTTACAATTAATGCATTTTACATTGCTTTCACTAAGATTTATTTTTTCTGTGCCGAAAGATTGTAAAATTATAGTTGTTTCACCATTTACAAGCGGAATTATCACCGCGTTAATTATTAAGTTACTTCGTGGGGGAAAGATTTGGTGCCATATTCAAGATTTTGAATTTGATGCAGCAGTAGCGACTTTTACCTTTAAGCGATTTATAAAACCTCTCTACAAAATAGAATCGTTTTTATTCAATAGGTGCGATAAGGTTAGCACGATAAGCAACGCAATGTTTGAAAAGCTAAAGAATAAGACAAATACTCCAGCGATTTTATTTCCGAATTTTATTAACATCGAAGGCTTTAAGAACACAAAAGACGAACTACATCCTTACTCCCTTAAAACAGGTAGACCCCAACTTCTTTACAGTGGAAACCTTGGAGAAAAACAAGATTGGAATTTTTTTCAAAGGTTTTGCCAAGAGGTCAAAGATGATATTGACATTACCGTTGTGGGTAATGGCGCCATGGGTGACAATCTTAAAGAGAAGCTCAAGGGCTTAAGTAACATCCGCTTTTTTAATTTAGTTCCGTATTCAGAATTGCCACAACTTTTGTGTAGTTTTGACGGACATATATTATTCCAAAAAAAAGAAG
>NZIM01000064.1 GCA_002691585.1 Legionellales bacterium | reverse complement strand
CATCGAGTACAGCGTGTTCCAAAAACTGAATCTCAAGGACGTATTCATACGTCTGCATGTACAGTGGCTGTATTACCAGAGGTCTCAGACGTAACTGAAGTAGACATCAATCCCCAAGATTTAAGGGTTGATACTTTTCGCTCTTCAGGAGCGGGTGGCCAACATGTGAATACCACTGATTCCGCGGTAAGAATTACCCATATTCCATCGGGTGTTGTTGTTGAGTGCCAAGATGAAAGGTCCCAACACAAAAATAAAGCAAAAGCAATGAAACTATTAAACAGTAAGATCCTGCAACACAAAATTGATGCTCAACAACAAGAACAAGCTATGGAGAGAAAAGTGCAAGTGGGCTCTGGAGATCGCTCAGAACGTATTAGAACGTACAATTTTCCACAAGGCCGGGTAACAGATCACCGAATCAACCTTACACTTTATAAGCTTGACGAAATATTAGCCGGTAGCCTTAATGAACTTGTTGAGGCACTGACTGTAGAAAATAAAGCTCGATTGATGGCAAACTTGGACACAAACGATGAGTAATACATATTTAATCGGTGATATTCACGGCTGCTTCGAAGACTTTATTCAACTGATTGAAAAAATGCCGCTAGGCCCATCCGATCAATTAATTCTACTAGGGGATTTAGCCTCTAAAGGGCCTGATGGAGTCAAAATGTTAGAATGGCTTGTCTGCAATCGGAACATACGTTCAATCCTTGGGAACCACGATTTAATACTCTTACATGATATTTTAGTATCCCCTGTATTTAACCCCAAAGAATGGCTTGAGACATTAAAATCCTCTAAGCACTTCTCGCTCATTGTTGATTGGCTCAGAAATCAACCTCTCATCATGATTGAGCCTTCACACTGCTTTGTTCATGCTGGATTGTATCATGAATGGGACGATAACGACCTTAAGAAAATTGCTAGTGAAACACCCTCTTTAATAGAGCCAAACTTCCTCAAAAAACACTTTGAAGTGATGCACGATCATCTATATCCAGCACAAAATGATCCACATTTTTGGGTAAATGTATTAGTCAATATTCGATTCATAGATAAAAAAACAAATAAGTTAATTAAAGATTTTCATGCTCCAGAAAAACGCCTCTACCCGGATAGTATTCCATGGTTTGAGCCAACACCAAAATACAGCCCAGACTTAAACGTCTATTTTGGACACTGGTCTATGCTTAAAGCACTACATCACAAGAACGTCTGGTGTTTAGATGGTGGATGTGTTTATGGTAATGCACTTGTTGGTTTGAGAGTAGAAGACAAAACGATCTATACTGTGAATTCAAGTATCAGAAAACGCTAAAATTGAAAGTGCATGACGTGCGCTAAAATCAAAAAATAGATAATTGATAGTGCCGCACCAATTGGTAACGTTATGAACCAAGACGAAAAAATACCCTTAATGACCCTTGTATCTAACGCCCCAAGCCCCCCAACGATTCCAACTCCAATAACCGCACCGACCAAAGTATGCGTTGTGGAAATTGGCAACCCAAACGCACTAGAAGTCACTACCACAAATGCCGTTGAAAATTGTGCTGAAAATCCCCGTATTGGTGTCAATGCTGTGATCTTATTGCCAACCGTTTTAATGATTTTATATCCATACATACTTAATCCAAGCACAACACCCAGTGCACCTATACACGTTACCCAATATGGATATTGATTTGCATAGTGAGGATGAAGTGTAATGATGATTCTTGCTAATGGACCAATTGCATTTGCCACGTCATTTCCACCATGCGCAAATGCCATAGCAGATGCAGTAAATATCGCTAAAACACCGAACATCTGTTCAACGTGATTGTACGCACTTACGTAATCTTTATGCTTGATGAGTATCTTTGTCTTAACTTTCCTTATAATGCCATAACCAACAACTGTTAGAAGTATACTGGATGAACATGCTATGACCACCATTTCAAACAATGATCCTTTCGTATGCATCCAAACAAGAGATAGAGAAATATAAACTATGATCAGTGAAACAATAAACAAATACATCGGTACAATTGTTTTTGCTCTTACGTCAGGATTTTCATGGTTCAAAATGAGTTGTTGAACTGATATAAAAATACCCGCTGAAAGTAACGCAGAAAGCGTTGGCGTTATCACCCAACTTGAAAAAATACTGATTAAAACATGCCAATTTACATTTTGTGTTCCTGCAACGAACCAGCCGTACCCTAAAATCGCACCCACAATACTATGTGTTGTTGAAACTGGCCAACCCATTGCAGTAGCAAAAATCAACCACGTCGCAGATGCTGCCAATGCAGATAACATACCATAAACAATTAAAATATCAGCGTTTGCTAACCCCTCTAGATGAACTAATCCCTTACTTAAAGTATTGGTAACCCCATCACTTGCCAGTAACGCCCCTAAAACTTCAAAAACACCGGCTAATACAATTGCCTGTTGAATGGTTAAAACCCCTGCACCTACTGAGGTTCCCATCGCGTTTGCCACATCGTTAGCACCCACGGCCCAAGCCATTATGAATCCAAACATAATCGAGAGCGTTGTTAGTAAAATAACATTGTCCATTAAAGAGCCTTGAAGTAACCTTCAAGAAGATCTGCAAGCTTGGTATCAGACTGCTTAGCCATTTCTAACGTATGAGCGTGTGACAGTAAAGCATTTGACATCCCTGCACCCATATTCACAATGACCGAAACCATCGCAACTTTTAAGCCCAAATACTTTGCAACAATGACCTCTGGGACTGAAGACATGCCGATCACATCAGCACCTAGCATTCTAAAGGCATTGACTTCAGCAGGTGTTTCAAAGCAAGGACCTAAAACAGACATATATACCCCTGTCGGCAAGTGAATATCCAGCTTTTTTGCAGAGGATTGAATACGACTACGCATTGTTTCATCGTACACGGCATCTTGACTCAAAAAGTGCTTTGAGTCGGCGTCTCTTTTTCCAATAAGAGGAGTTTGCAACTGAAAGTTGATATGATCATTAATCAATACAACATCTCCTGGATTCAATTTTGGCGATAACCCACCAGATGCATTGGTTATAATTAAATTCTCTACCCCTTGATCCTTGAAAAACTGAATAAAATCAAGAAAGTCCTGACTTTCTCTACCTTCATACCAATGAGGCCGACCCTGACAACAAATCACTTTATGACCATGCATAGAGCCAAAATAAAGCTGCCCGCTATGGCCTGCAACGGACGTGATGGAGGAACCGAGTACTTCTGCAAAAGAACACGTTTTATCAAGCGTCATTCGCTCAGTAATTTGCCCTAATCCTGAACCTAAAATAACTGCCGTTTTGTATTGGTCACTCACGTTTTTACCTACTTACAAGAATTACTAATCGACTTCCAATTTCCTCGCTTATATCAGCGATCCACCCAAGCCGCTCAATTATTTGATAAATAAACATTAGCTCAATCGCATTATCTGTTTGTTCTTCAATAAAAAATAAATGCCTTAATTGTTCTTCAAGTGCGTCTGCTTGATGCTCAAGGTGATCTAACTCATTCGCAGCTTGCAAAACGTGCTTTTTAAAAATCTTACTAAACCCGTAATCAACTAAATCGTCTAACTCGCATACGGCAAGGTATGCTTGAGAAATTGATTGCTCTACCTTTTGTACAAATTCTCGAAAACTAGGGATAATCACAGGAGAAATCACAGGTTTTCTACCAACAAAAATACCCGCAACGTCGCGTATTAGATTAATTGCTTTTTCTTGTACATGGAGTAGGGCTAACGTGTCACCCCTAGGAATTGAAAGAATTAGATTTCGATGCGTTTTGATTCTACACTGGCGCTTACATTCATCAGCCTTATGCTCTAGATCAATTATCTCCTCAAATATTGCGCGCCCCTTAACAACATCTTGGCTAACAATAGAGTCAAAAAATGGTACCAACATTTTTCCAGCTTCAGCAGTATATTGCATATGCTTTCTCAGCCCCTTAATTGGAGACCGACTGACAAGCTTTAAAATTGAGGGTTTAAACATATCAACCTGTTTTTAACATCATTACACAAAAAGCTATCACAATAATCAACATTAATGCAAGAAATCCCAATGTGTTCATTGTTTTGAAAAAGCTTTTTGCTGTAAACCAATCAGGTCTGCTGCCAACAAGGTTATAAATCATATAGGCAGCAAGTAGCGCACCTAAAAACCAAAAAAAGATATACCAATCCACTAACAATCACTCTCTTCATATTGTTGACTTACTGACATATCACCTAATAACATGTTTGCACTCCATACTTCCAAAGAATTTGTATGTCCAGTCACACCGATCATATCACCTTTCACGATGACAACCAAATCTTCATCGTTGAAATCAATGATTGGTCTTAGATGTTTTGCAGCCATAATGTTGATGTTTTCATAATCCAGTCGATCATACGTTACACCAATAGGTGTCACTCCTCGATAGATCTGAGTACGCTGACATGTTTTATTAATACGACTCATTCCAAAGATTGGAATTTTTGAATCATGTCGACTTGCATATTGTACTGTCGCCCCAAATTCTGTAAATATTACTACCGCCTTCGCCCCCAAGACATGGCCTACTTGAATTGCCTGATCTGCAATCACCATTGAAACATTTTTTGTATCAGGTTGAAGCTGTCGCTCAAGTTTTAAATATTTTACGTGAGATTCTGTCTCTAAGCATATTTCATTCATTGATTGTACGACATGATCTGGATGTACACCCATTGCTGTCTCTGCAGATAACATAAGCGCATCGGCATGATCTAAAATTGCGTTAGCAACATCCGACACTTCAGCACGAGTAGGGTGATTATTCGTAATCATCGACTCCATCATTTGTGTTGCCACAATGACAAAATTATTGTTTTGTTTACCAACTTTTATGATTTGCTTCTGAACTGCTGGCACTTTTGCAAAACCAATCTCAAGCGCTAAATCTCCTCGTGCAATCATCAAACCGTGGGAAACTTTTGCAATTTCATCAATGTACTTCAAAGCATCTGATCGCTCGATCTTCGAAATCACCTGAATGTATTTCTTCGATTGTGTGATTTTTTCGCGTACTGAAAACACGTCATTTGCATTTTTAACAAAGGACAGTGCAACAAAATCTACATCCTGCTCAATTGCAAAATCAAGGTCGCGTGCATCTTTTTCAGTGAATGATGGAGCAGTTAGTCCTCCATCTTTTAAGTTAATTCCTTTGTTAGAACCTAAAATGCCAGTAGTAATGACCCGAGTCTTAATGGCTCTTTTTGTTTTTGCAACGACCTCTAAAGTCATATTACCATCATCTAGAATTAGTTCATCACCGATACCTACATCCTTAACGAGATTATCATAATGAAAACCAACTCTTGTTTCATCCCCATCCGTCTTAGGACAGTCTTGGTCAAGGATAAATTGTTGCCCCTCTTGAAGATGAACACTTCCATCTTTAAAGCGCGCAATACGTATCTTAGGGCCTTGTAAGTCTATCAAGATAGCAGGACAGACCAAACTTGATTCTTTCGCTGTGATTCGAATGATCTCAATCACATCCCGCATATCTTCGTGTTTACTATGAGAACAATTTAAACGAAATACATTGACTCCCTTATGAATAAGACGTTTAATCATCTCTTTTGATGTGCTGGAAGGACCAAGGGTTGCTACAATTTTAGTGTGTCTCATGATGTAAACTCCAAGTATCTAACACTTTTAGACTGCCATGGGCAACGTACTCTAAGAAAGCACCCCCAGATGTTGAAACATATGAAAAATCATTCATTAAAGATAACTCATTTATTAAAGAGACAGAATCTCCTCCTCCAACAATCGTATATGCATCTGCCTTTGCAATGGCTTGTGCAATGATCAAACTACCTTTGTCAAAAGGCTTCTTTTCAAAAAAACCCAACGGACCATTCCAAATGATGGTGTTTGCAGTTTGAATCCACTGAAGAAAAATTTCAATGGATGATGGACCGACGTCAACAATTTTATCAGAGTCTTTCAACGTGTCTTTCGCAAAAGTGACCTGCTGCTCGTGCTCTGTGACTCCATCTATAGGTAGAATGATTTTATTCCCCATACGTTTTAACATTGCACTTGCGATAGTAATCGAATCACTCTCTATCAAAGAGCTCCCCATATAAATGCCCTTTGCAGCTAAAAAAGTATTTGCAATGCCACCACCAACAATGACTTTATCTGCAGAATCTAACAATGATTCAATAAGAGATAATTTAGTTGAAACTTTGGCACCACCGACAATTGCAACTGTTGGTGTTTGACCATTCATTCCTAAATCAATATTTTTTTTCTCTTGTATAAAATGATCACCAAATTGAACCTCAGGAGCATGAGCGACAACACCTGTCACTGAAGCATGTGAGCGATGCCCTACAGAAAAGGCATCGTAGACCAAACAATCTATATTTTTTAAAAGCCCCCTAGAAAGGGTAATATCATTACTATATTCACGTTGATCAAACCGGACATTCTCTAAAAGAACCAAAGTTGCGTCCACATCAAAACCATCTTGAGCAGAATGAACAGCATCCGGGAATGCTTTTTGAATAGTAGGTAATAATATCCGTGTAGAATATGTAGGGTCATTGCCACTGGGGCGCCCAAAGTGTGACAAAATCAATACTTTTTTTGGTTGCGCTGACATAATCATTCGAACAGTTGGAACCACAACATCCCATCTAGTTTGATCAATCACTTGACCCTCTCTACAAACTAAATTTAAATCCAGTCGCAGAAGAACTGTCTTATTTTTCAATTGTTTCGCATTGATCTGCGGCAACTGCGTGTGCACAAATATTTCTCCAATGACTTACAATATCAAGCATCCGACATGCAAATGCCCATTCATTATCGTACCAGGCCATTACCTTCAATAAGTCACCATTCACCATGGTATGCGACAAATCAACGATTGATGACTCTTTACGATGATTAAAATCAGTTGAAACCAATGGCGCTTCATTACATGTCAATACGTTTTTTGGGACTACATTTTCTGCATTTTCAAATAGTGTATTGACGTCTTTTGCAGATGGTTTCTCGTCAAGCTTTAAAGCAATATCAAGCATCGACACATTCAATGTAGGTACACGCAATGCCAAACCATCAATTAACCCATCTAACTCTGGAATGACACAACCAATGGATGATGCAGCACCTGTTTTCGTAGGAATGATTGATTGAGGCGCAGCTCTAGCACGACACAAATCTTTGTGCGATGAGTCAACTAAACGCTGATCGCCTGTCATCGCATGTATCGTAGTCATAAGCCCTGATTGTATTTTATAATGTGAATGAATCACTTTTAATATTGGCGCTAGACAGTTTGTGGTACACGAGGCAGCTGAAAGGATTGTATCTTTCGGTGTCATGCTATTTTCATTCACACCATAGACAATCGTCTTATCTACATCTTTACCTGGTGAAGACAACAGCACCATAGCAGCACCTTGATTCAGATGAGCATTTAATTCTGCTCTTGTTTTAAACTTACCGCTACACTCTAAAACTACGTCAACTTCTGACCAATCAAGCTGTGACAAATCTTTTTCTCTGCTGTACTGAATCGATTGGTTTTCGATCAATATGAAATCATCGCCTACATTGACGGCATACGGCCAAACTCCATGAATGCTATCATATTTTAAAAGATGTGCAGATGAAACCGCCTCAGCGGGAGAGTTAATGCGTACAATATTTAGGAGTTGTCTTATTTTTTCATCCTCAAACCATGCTCTTACGATGCATCGCCCAATCCGACCAAACCCATTAATCGCTACATTGATCATTGATATTCCATCCTCATCTTTTTAGACTGCATGAAAGATAATACCTGCTCGAGCACTTTTTCTTTAGAGAAATTCATAATCTCCATTACTTCTTTACCTGGACCACTCATCCCAAAATCATCCAGTCCAATAACAAGACCATCTCGTCCTGCCCATTCATACCATGTTGCTTTGGCTCCCGCCTCAATGGCAACAACTGGAACATCCTGAGGTATTACATTCGCCTTATATTCTGATGATTGTTCTCTAAATACTTCCATGCAAGGCATTGATACAACCTGTATCAATACGCCCTTAGAATTCAAAGATTCAGCAACACTAAGAGCTAAGCTTACCTCTGATCCTGTAGCAACAATCACCATTACAGGAGCGTTTGGCTGCAAAAGACAATAGCCTCCCCTGAGAACATTTTCACGCGTGATATTTGTAAACGCTGGTACACTTTGCCTTGAAAGCACTAAACAAGAAGGAGTATCAGCTTCCTTTAAAGCACTTTCCCAAGCACATATCGTTTCTAGCGTATTTGCAGGACGCCAAACATTTAAGTTTGGTGTTGCTCTTAACATTGTTAACTGCTCTACAGGCTGATGGGTAGGACCATCTTCTCCTAGACCAATTGAATCATGAGTAAAAATATAAATAACCTGCAATTTCATTAATGCTGACATTCTAATCGCATTTTTTGCATAATCTGAGAAAACTAAAAACGTAGCGACATAGGGAATAATATTGCCCTCTAGTGCCATCCCATTGGCAATGGCTGACATTGCAAATTCTCGTACGCCATAATTAATATAATTGCCGTCGATTTTCTCCGGCACACGAGGAATCGAGGTTGATACTTTGGTTAAATTAGATGCTGTAAGGTCTGCAGAACCTCCCACTAACCCTTTACGATTGATTCTTTCTAATACCCATTGTGAAGACTTACGCGTTGCTATCGCCTGAGTCATTTTTTTTGCTTCAATAAATATTTGTTCAAAATTTGTGTGGTCTTTCAATGTAATTGGCGTTACTGGCTCTTCCATCAAATAAGTAGGTTGAGAGGTCTGCCAATGATCATATATATCTTCAGGCACCATAAAGGGCTTGATTACACCTATGGCCTTCTTTGTCTTTTGATAACGATCCTCTCCCAGCGCCTGACCATGACATTGATGCTTACCTTCCCAATCAGGAATTCCCTTACCAATGGATGTATGACACTTAATTAGAACCGGGCCTTTAAGAGAAAGTGCGTGATGAATTGATTCGTGAATTTCCTTAAAATCATGTCCATCCACATTGTCAATGACGGACCAGCCATATGCTTCAAAACGTTTTTTCACATCTTCTTGAAACCAGCCATCAATGTGGCCATCAATCGTAATTTGATTTGCATCATAAAATACAATTAAGTTGTCTAAACCCAACGTACCAGCTAAAGATGCAGATTCGTGACTAATACCCTCCATCAAGCAACCATCACCAACGAAGGCCCATACAGTATATTGATGGGAGGCTAATTTTTCACTCCTGAGATAATCCCTAGACATTGCCATACCAACTGCATTTGCTAAACCTTGACCTAGAGGGCCTGTTGTAGTCTCAATCCCAAGTGCTGCATTCTTTTCAGGATGTCCAGCTAAATGGGACCCTATCTGGCGAAATTGCTTCATATCCTCAATACTTATAGGGAACCCGGATAAATGAAGCAGCGCATAAAGCAATGCACTGGCATGACCATTGGATAACACAAATCGATCACGATCAGGGTGAGATGGTAATTTTGGATTATACTTTAAAAAATGACGCCAAAGCACCGTTGCAAAATCAGCCATGCCAAGCGGTGCTCCAGGATGGCCTGATCCACATTCCTCTACCATATCAAGAGACAGTGATCTCACAATATTAGCGTACTTTTTATCCTCTTCAAAATTCAACATGAGACACAGTATAACCTACCCGTATTCATAAATAAACTTGACTTTAAAATGATTCATAGCTATGATAGAAACATAGTCAATGTACTTAAATCGGCGGAACTTATGTCTTACAAGTCAAAAACCTCTTGTCTTACAAAAGAGAAATCTTTTAGTCTAGACGAAGTCAATCAAATGATCCCTTTCTTAGAAAAAACTTTTATCAGAATTCACCAGCTTAACTCCCAAGTCAAAGAGACCCTACAGATCATTGGGTGTGATGAGGACGATTTTAGCCTAGATTCTATTGATTTAGCTAATAATTCACAAAAAGAAAACGAATCAGTATATGATTTACTTACAGATCTCAAACTATTCTTAAGCGCAATTCAATCTTCTGTTTCTGAACTATCCAAGACTGGCTGCAGTATACGCAACTTAGAGAATGGTCATGTTGAATGGCTTGCATCAATTGAGCCAGATGCTGCATATCTTAGCTGGAAATTAGGTGATTTAAGCGCCACACTAATGAGAGATGACTTGCCTACCGCACTTCATTCCACACAACGTGTTGGTCGTTACACTGGCGAGAATAGCCTCGACGATTGATTGTTGAAGTACCAAGGTAAATTAGACTGCTCTGTCACCATTTGTTTTGCGAATAACCCTAAAGAGGAAACACTATTCGTTGTAGGTTCAATTTTTAGATTTGCCTTGTAGTCGTTTAATACTTGCGACGCTAATTCTCTTTTAAAGGTTAAATCATTAAACATCGAGCCTCGGTCTCCCGTCAAGTTAAGCAGCTTATCTATGTTACGTGCCGATTGTAAGGCTTTGAGATCCATAGCTGAAAGTTGGTCTATACCCTTAAATTGAAAATCTATTGGGACCTCTAAATGGCCAGCCTCATCCAAAGTTAATAATTGCTTTTCGATTTTCTGTGCACATTTTAAATGACAATATATATCAAGTGTTTCATTTGATGCACGAGGGCCAGAAGCAGTGACTTGAAGGGGAAGATCATTACTCAAACCATGATGCATGTCATATGCATGCACAAATGGTGCATTTTCTTTCATGGATTCATTGACATCCTCAACGGAGAGAGAGCTAAACTTTTTAACTAAGAACTCTGAGATCAATTCATTTTGCCCCTCTAACTTCATCTTTTGATAACAATGGACCAAATCAACCAAAAAGCTATTTGGAGATATTTTACCTAAGCGTTGGAACATCTGAATACGCTGCACGTCATTTAATGAACTTAAGCGCTCTTCTCGACTCCCTCCAACGGCTCCAACAGCAAATAAAGCTTCGTCCATCGAACTCGGGTGATAACAAATCGGCGCTAATTTTAATAACGAGGTAACATTATCTTCCGAAACCACCTCATTTAACATTTGCAAGAAAATGTCCAATTGCAACCTTTCATCCCAAGATGAATAAATCATTAAATCCAATGCTATGAATGAATGATTCTCATTAATTTTATCATCTTGTAATTTTGAAGCTGAAAAGTGTCGTAGTTGATGACTTTTTTTGTAAAACAGAATGGCATATGCAAGGAAGAATACTCCAAATATAAAATATGCAGGATTAAATATGCTAAAGAGGAATGCCGTAATGGCAGCAAAGAGATATACAACGGGTCGATAGTCTTTGATGGTTTTTAGCTTGAAGCCATTCAGGCAATACGCCATAAACGCTTTAAAATTTTCGTTAGTATCATGTTCATTGGTAGAAAACTTGGTATTGAACAATTTTGGTGCATATAACTTTCCGAGAAAATGCAATTCTTTTTCATTCTCAACAAAACAACTCATACACTGATAAAATAAATAAGGAGATGTATTGAACATCTTGAAATAAAAGCTTGCTTCTCCTGTTGATGCCCTATCAATTGCTAATCCTTTTAAATGCTGTATCTGAGAGACTACATCACTTCGCACCAAATAACGCTCGATTAGATTTTTGCGCTCGTTAGGATACGCCTTCAAATATTTTACAATCATCTCATTTTTATCTGTCACACCATCATGCTGTATGTCCGAACGCATCGATTTCATTTCGTGAGCTGGAATATTTGCGCTCAAAGCACCGATAATTGATCGATCATCTAACTTAATAATATTGAAATACTCTTCCACAATCTCTATTAAACGATTTTTTGTTGATGTCGATTTAAAAAAATGTCCTTTTGACGCCATTGATTCTATTGATTTTTTAAACTCTGTCTGGTTTTGTTTATTGACACCATATTCAATACAATCCAATATCTCTTCTTTATCCATATTCTCATATTTAATTTTTAATCCTTCCAACATTTGAACTAGTTGGACAAATTCTTTAAGTGATTTCTTATGGTGCGACAATGACTTTGATTCTAATAATTTGTTTACAATATAGTCATGATTTTTAGAATACAAAGAGGGCTCAAAACTTGTTATATATGAATCGAGCTCGTTGGATGATGTGATTGACACTTCATTTGTAAATACTGTAAAAACCTTATCAAGCACATTATGCATCTCTTTCACTTCATCAAGGAGTAATTGTCCTTTTTGAATATTGTCTTCAAGCGTTCTCGCTTTATCACCGTAAAATGCTAATGCGGATGATATTTGGGACTCAAGTGATGTAGATTCAGAATCTAAAACACTGAACCTATCAAACTGAGTGTGATACGCTGAGCCTCTTTGAGAATGTTGTAAATTCTCAAGCACCAACCATTCTTCCAAATCGTTCGCATGTATTTCATGGTCCTGATGAAACCCGAGTGCTAGTTTTAGTTGATTTAGTTTCTTATGCAGATTATTTGCCTTCATGTGAGGTAAATCGAAACTTTTAGAAGTAACCTCTTTAACAGGTTGGCTCAGTGTTGCTTTCTCTTCGAGTAATAACTGATTCAATTGACTAATGCCTTGATCACATTGAGAGGGTAGCTCTTTTACCATTTTATTTTTAACCTGATCGAACATACCCCTATATGATTCAATGTCTTTAAATCCTAGAGCTTTACCTACATGTGACCAATATTTGGTTTGCTCTCTGTTAGACAGATTGTTTGGCATGATTAAGATCAAATACATCATGCTTTCTTTAAACTTTATCGATGCTTCCAGATCAAGATGTCCAATTGTAGACTTTGAAGCTAACGATATGAAGGTTCGAAAACTCACTGAATCTGGGGTCATTTTTCTAAAAATATTAGCATATACATTGTCTGAATATTCTTCTGACTGACATGTGCTCATTAGATCATTATATTGTCTTGACTCAACAAGTCTTTTTACTTGCAATAAACTTTCCTTTAATGTCTTTTCTGACATTGCATGTAATGAAGACCCCTTGATCAAACAAAGAAAATAAATCAATTTTTCTTCCATACTATTCTTGTCTGGGCAGTGTCTATTTAAAGTTGTTAAAGTTCGCTTAAACAATTTAAACAAATCATTATCATCAGACAACCATTTCTGCACCTTTTTAACGTCTATCGAAGGACTCATATTAAATGGGTTACTCAATTGGCGAATAGCTTTATTACATTCCTCTGTGGATAAAGGGTTTACTAATGTATTTAACATGTTATTCACTGATTGATTCTTATGATATTCATCGATCTGTTGAGAAACAAAACCATCATGATGATTTTGTTTTATATAGTAATGCAATACGCCAAGATCAAAGTGTCTGAGATCTCCTGATGCTTGATAATCAGCTAAAAGATTTTTTATTTCCGCGCATCCATTTTCCATATTATTTTGTTTTAAGAACTCTGACACAAAAGCTAGGGAATGTTTTGCATTAATAATCTTATCATCGGAAAGCTGGATGCCCATATTTTTGAGCATACCCTCGATGAATCGATCGGTTTTCTTTGTAAATACTGGGTTTATATATTGTTTAGTTAACTGAAAATGTGATGACTTGTAAATCTCTTTACTTTTGTTATCTTTTAACGTTTTTTGTGCATCTTCAAGCCGTTTAATAATCTGACGAATTTCTGATAATGCTTCATGTTGATTTTCAATATCAACCTTTGAAGACAATGATAAACTGGCATGTTCTATTTGCTGACTTAAACCCGTTAAGCCATTTAACACTCCACGTAATGTTGAGATTACTGTATTATCGACACTGATGTGATTAGAAATGGCTTTTAGTCTTTTAAAATACTCACATAAGTATCCTTTCCATTCCAAATGGATTGACTCTTCAATAGAGAGCGTATATTTTTCATCCCTTTCAAGGGCGATTTGTAAAATTTGTAAAATTTGCTTATTAGATAACCCTTGAGCTGTTTTATTAAAGGGTTTTAAAATAAGGTTGCATCGTTTCATCTCAAAAGGTGAGACCATTAAGTGATTAGAATACGAGCGTGAAGGTTTTGAATTTAACACTCTCATAACGTCAAATCTAAAATTGTTTTGGATCTTTTCTTTTTCTTCTAGTGTTAAGGGAGGCTTCCCATGGTATGTATGCTCTATATAATCTTTTGCAACTTCTTTTAAATTGAGCGCAATATCATAAACAGATTTAATCGCCCAATATGCGTTTTCTTTATTAGAGGTCAATTGAGATGCTGGATTTAAAACCACAGCATCCAGCAATTGGAATGATTGTGACTTTCTGCCATCTAGCTGCAATAATAATCTTTGTTTTTCTGCTCTATCCATAAGCATAATTCCATTTATTGTAACTTTCCTTTTACATAGGTTCTAACCTAATACTTCGTTAGTTTGATTATAGTAAATTTTTTTAAGGTCTGCGCAAATATGTCCTTAACTCATGCATACTCATATTTGATTTTCTTTGCATACAGTACGCATCGAATCCTAATAGGAGCTCCTTTAAAACAGCAAAATCTCGACTAATATATTTAATTAAATAGGCTATTATTTGTGAAGAACAATTGAGATCCCTTGTCGCCAAAAATGCTTCTAATGCATGTTGAATGTCTTCACCTGTCAGTTTTGTTACATTTAGCAGCAACATCCCTTGTAATCGGGTGTAAAGGTCCTTCCATAACTTTAAATGTCCACCAAAATCATGTCCTCCGATGATCAGGGTGATGTTGTGCCGCTTACAATGATTTATTAGCTCAAATAATGCTTCTTGCCATAAGATGTCTGTTTGGGTTTGTTCAAAATCGTCAAGGGCTATTAAATCAACATTTTGTAAATCTTTAATGCTATTCACTGATAATTCGTTTAATAGTTTTAATGGGATATACATTGTATTTAACGAAGGATGATTAAAGCAGCATGCCTTTAAAAGATGACTGCAACCCGCACCTTCTGGTCCAATAAGAAGAATGTGATCTCCTTGCGTTAAAGCCTTCAATTGGGTAATCATCCGAAGATTCGATTTACTGACATAAAAATGTTCAAAATCGGATCTTTCATTTTCAGGAATTGGGAGTATTAATTGTTGCTCTGGACCAAATATCATGCTGCTAATTATCTAATTCTTGTGGATCAACTTCAACTACCGCGCCCTGCTCGGATAAATGATAACACGCTTGAAATAACGGCTCTCTTTCATTGCTCCTTAAAAGTAAATAGCCATGGTATATATTTTGTCTTTTTGTGATGGCTGGTAATATTGGCCCGATTACTTCAATCTTTTGCTTGATGGTTCTTATCCAATCCTTTAATTTCCTCTCAAGCGCAAACTGGTCTGATGCCTGATGTCTTATTTTTGCAAGAAAACTAAATGGTGGCCAGCTGCCTTCTCTTCGTTGATCAACCAAATACTCCATAAAAGGCTGATAGTTACCTGCTTGGATGATGCCAAGTGCTGGATGATGTGGTAAATGTGATTGAATCCAAATATTTCCAGCTTGATCTCCTCTACCGCATCGACCTGCAACCTGAAAAATCATTTGGCCCCAGCGCTCTAAGGCCCTAAAGTCCGTCGCATATAACGCATGATCGGTATCAACAACCACAACGTCAGTTAGTCCAGAAAAATCATGACCCTTTGCAATCATTTGTGTCCCCACAATCACCTTACCTCCAGGTAAATTTAATTCTTTACGAACACTTGCCCAGTGAGAAGGGGACTGCATCGTATCTGCATCAATTCGAATCACATCAAAATCTGAGAACTCCTCTTTTAAATATTCAGCTAGCTTTTCAGTACCTATACCTACTTGTACAATTTCATCTGATCCACAATCAGCGCAAACGCTTGGTAATGGATAATTGGTTTGGCATAAATGACAGCGCATTTTATTCATCTTTTTGGAGTAATTTAACTTAACATCACAATGGTTACACGTGTTAAACCAACCACACATATGACATAACGTTACAGGACTGTAGCCCCTTCGATTAAGAAAAAATAAAATTTGTTTCCCTTCTTTCAGAACAGCAAGCGTCCTATCTAAAATTGGCTTTGTAATACCATGAACCAGTACATTTTTTCTCATGTCTACTAAATGAACATGCTTACTTGTTTTAGCGTATCTTGAATTCAATCTTACACATTGATATTTTCCCTTTTCAACGTTGAGCCATGTTTCCATTGAAGGCGTAGCAGATCCAAGCACAATTGGAATATTATTTTGTTTTGCTAAGACAATTGCCGCATCTTTGACGGAAAAAAAAGGGTGGCCTTGTTGGCAGAAAGATAAATCATGCTCTTCGTCAATAATGATTAAACCTAAATTTTGAAAGGGCAAAAAAAGCGCTGATCGGGTTCCAATCACAACAGAGACATCATTATTTGCGACATCGTGCCATACCGAACGTCTTTGACTGTCTCCTAATTTAGAATGCCACTGAGAGACATTTACGCCTAATGCACTGACTGCTCGTCCAACGGTTTGAGGTGTTAACCCAATCTCCGGCACTAAAATCAACACTTGTTTTTTTACTTGAAGGTGTTGTTTTGCCATCGCAAGATAGATATGTGTCTTCCCACTGCCCGTTACACCAAAAAGCAGGCTAGGAGACAACCCATTGGTGAGTTTTTCTAATGCACAGCTTTGCTCCTCTGTCAGTACAACCTCTCTATTCTTATTGGTCTGAAAAGCCGTTAAGAAGCCATGATCAATCATGGAATGGATTGTTTTTTTAGCAAATGCCGAGTCTAGTAGTTGCTCGTATGAAATTACTTCTGTCTTTATTCCCTGTAACCATTCAACACACTCTCGCTGAGCTTTTGTTAACTTGGTACGAGGAAGATTGTTAAAAACATATGCTCCAACATATGTTCGCATTAATGACTCATTCGTTAAAACACTGATTGGAAAACAAGCAGCGATTAAACGGCCTATCGAAACCTGATAATACTTAGACATCCATTGCATTAACTGAATATGATTCACCGTTAAACTAAACGGATAAGGAAATACTTTTAAGATTGACTTCATTTTTGCCAACGGAATATCGCTGTGATCATGGCACGCTATAACGATGCCAAATGTTTGCCTCGCACCAAAGGGAATGGTTACGACCGCACCAGGCCATAACTCAAGATTGGAGTGAAGATAATCAAACACTCGCCCTCCAGCTTTAAATACAACAACTGATGCTGTTTTTGTTATAACCGCAACTTTTTCCATGATTCACTATACTAATGGTTAATATGGATACGCTCAAGACATGCTTTAAATTATCTTGTATTACCTTTTCTGGTATATTGCTCTTTTTGATGGGAAGCTATATTTTTATTATTCCTGATGTATCCGAACTCATCCATGCAGCCGATGATAATCAAATGATGGTGCAACAGTTCTACACTAACAATGATCACACATGTACACTGGAAGAGATCCCACGTTTAATGGTTTATGCCTTTATCACCTCTGAAGATGGTGATTTTTACGTGCATTATGGTATTGATCTTATGGCATTGATGCGTGCCACTAAAACACTGATTACCACAGGTAAAAAAAGTGAAGGAGGAAGCACGATCACCATGCAAGTTGCGAGAAATTTTTACTTACACAAGCGTAAAACATTCTTAAGAAAATATAGAGAAATATTACTCGCCCTTAAACTAGAGAGGAACTTCTCAAAACAACAAATCCTGGAATTTTACTTAAACAAAATTTATTTCGGTAATAATCAATATGGTGTTAAAGATGCTTCCAAATACTATTACGGAAAAACATTGGATGAATTGACACTGGCTCAAATTGCTATGATCGCAATTATCCCCCGCGCTCCATCGAATGATAATCCTCTCGATAATCCAGCCCTTTCCTTAAAAAGAAGAAACCATCTTCTACAAAAAATGTTACACGTTGGTCAAATTAGTATCGAAGAGTATACCAAAGCATTTAAGGAACCCTTGACTGCAGCCCCTCACTAAAACTACAATCAACCCTATCCAAATGAATCTGTTAAAGGTGAAACATATCAAATGACAAATGTACTCAAAAAAAGATTTCGTGGTTTTCTACCAATCGTTATTGATGTAGAAACTGCAGGCTTTAATCCTAAAACAGATGCCCTGTTAGAGCTAGCAGCCCTTGATATCATTCAAAATGATGATGGCTTGTTGCAGCTTGGCGAAACACTTCACGACCATGTCACACCATTTAAAGGGGCAAATTTAAACCCTGACGCTTTAGAATTCAACCAAATCAAACCGTTTCATCCCTTTCGATTTGCTGTCGATGAAAGAGAGGCTATGGAAAAACTAAATACTTTTGTAAATCACAAAATCAAAGCAGCGAATTGTCAAAAAGCCATTTTAGTCGGCCATAATGCGCATTTTGATCACAGCTTTATCCTTGCTGCATGCCAAAGACAAAAAGTGAAATTTATGTTTCATTCGTTCAGTACATTTGACACGGTATCTTTGTCTGCGCTTTTATTGGGTGAAACTGTCTTAGCTAAGGCATTAAGAGCAACTAACTTAGGGTATGATGCTAATGAAGCGCACTCTGCTCTTTATGATGCCACACAAACGGCCAAACTTTTTTGCCATCTAGTCAATCATACAAAATACATCAAAGACTAAGCGGCACTTCTTAAGCTTTTTCGCAACACCTTACCTACTGTTGATTTAGGAAGCTCTGCGACGAACTCAACATGCGTTGGAACTTTATATGCTGCAATCAGAGACTTACAGTGATTTCTAATATTTGCTAGAGTCAACGGTTTACTGGAAACAATATATGCTTTTACACTTTCATTGCCGCGTAAATTTGATTCACCAACAACTGCAGCCTCAATAATGTGAGGGTGTGTGGTCAATGCCATCTCCACTTCCGTTGGAAAAACATTAAACCCTGAAACAATGACCATATCTTTCAAACGATCAACGATTGTAATTTTTCCATCTGCTGATAATTTAACAATATCACCAGTCGCAAACCATCCATCTTTAAGCACTTCTTTTGTCGCGCTTTCATTTCTCCAGTACCCCATCATGACCTGCGGGCCCTTTACCCACAACTCACCCGTGTGACCTTTTGCTACTCTAACGCCAGAGTCGCTAACGACCTTTACTTGAGTCTGATCTACTGGGCAACCGACCGTATCTATAAATTTATTCTTCTTAGACCAAGAGGTAATTGAAACAATTGGTGACGTTTCTGAGAGACCATATCCCTGATTTACAACACAACCTGTAACCTTTTTCCACTCATCAGCTACGCTTTTATGCGTTGCCATTCCACCTGTAATCGTTACCTTCAACCAAGAAAAGTCCAAACGATGAAAACTTCTAACTTTTAATAGATTGACCATAAGTGTATTGAGTAAAGGCATGACCTCAGGCTTATGATAACGTAAAATATTAATGACTTGTTGTGTATCACGTGGATTGGATATTAAAATTGTATTTGCACCATTAAACATTGCATTAATTGAAATACAAAGACCGTAAATATGAAAAAGTGGCAAAATAAGTAATTGTTTGTAATGTTTTCTTACCCCTAATTTATGGTATGGTTTTGTAACTTGATCAATATTGCTTAAAATATTTGAATTACTAAGCATTACGCCCTTGGAACGTCCAGTAGTTCCTCCTGTATACTGAAGTAACGCTAAATCTTCTTTGGACCCAATGTAAGGTTTGACTTTTTTTCCATGGTATTTTCGCATTATCTTTTTAAAACGATCACATCCTTTAATGTAATACCATGGGACAATGCCTTTAAGATAACGACAAATGAAATTTAAAAGAGGTCCTCTCGGAGAAGAAAGCATATCTCCTAATTTAGTGACAACAACACGCGGTTCTTTTTTTAACTTGGGTAAAGCCTGCTGTAATGTCTTTGCACGTGCGTCCCAAACCACAATGGCTTTTGCTCCACTATCATTCAACACATGCACTAACTCTGATGAAGTATAAAGGGGGTTAATTGCAACCGTTACTAGGCCAATAAGTTGTGCAGCCCAAAATGCCACATAAAATTGGGCAATATTTGGCATTACAATGGCTAAACGATCTCCTGGCTTAAGTTTGAGGTCTTCCTTTAAATAAACACTAAAGCTATGTACTGCCTCTGATATTTCTTCAAACGTATAATCTTGATGTAACGAAGTGATCATTACTTTTTGGCTATTTTTGTTTGAGTAGAATGAAAAAAACTGTCCTAATGTTTTGGATGCTAGCGCACTCATTGTAATTCTCCATATCCTATTTTTCTAATTTAATTATAGTGTAATTTGAACTTCTTTGCGCTTCAAACGAAGTAATGTGCCTTGCATGATAGAATGATAGATCAACGCAAACCCTGCACAAACAAGATACGACGTCCTCCACTCCAAAAGCCAAGCAGCGCCATAATCTAAATAAACTGCACATAATGACGCCCAAATCATTAAATGGTTCAGACTATTTGCTTTTTTCAAATACGTTGAATTGCGACACTGAATTAACCAGCAACTGAAAAAACATGTTTGTGACAGAATGAAAATATCATCGGAAATGAAAACGTTTTGTTTACAATTACTGACAAGCAAAGTGGCAAGCAATATAATAACGAACGAATTGATGATTTGATGCATTACACTCTTTTTGGGACACAACACCATCAATAGCCAAAGCTGCATTTGGAATAAACCAAGCACAGCAACTGCTTGATACTGAATAGGCATATCCTGAACAATCGAAAATATATAATCTAAAAAATAACCTAAATACATGACGACCATAAAAGTTCTTGAAAGATCTGAGCCTGCGCGCTTCATCAACGTATGATGAAGTTGTGGTAAAAGCTGTGTCACATACAATATCGTTGCAGCACACAAAAAGAATTGACCAAGTAGCTCTCTAATCATTGAGACACCTTTGAATGGCATGCTTTAACTCAATTTGTTTTCCATGAAAAAAATGGCCTGCTTGATCAATTGACAAAAACTCAAAATTATTTTTTTGACTGAATAGACGATTTTGTGAAAATGGACATAACTGATCGTCTGTTCCTTGGATAATATAGCGTTTAGAGGGCCAGTTGATTGATTGCATCACCCCTTCGTGTATTGACGGAGCAATCCATATGATACCTTTTGAAGGTGATAGATAAGACAATAATTGATATGTAACCCAACAGCCAAAAGAAAAGCCGATCACCCAATCAATATTTTGATGGCCTAATTTTTCTAATAAGACACGTGCCTGCTGAGACTCATAGTAGCCATATCCAAATGAACCACTTGAATTGCCTACACCTGGGTAATTAAACCTCAAAGCTGATAAATCATTCTTAACACACGTTTGTAATGCGGTTGTGATGACTTTATTATACATCGTTCCTTCATACAGTGGATGAGGATGTAATAGCAAAGCTAAACCCTTAGACACTTCTGGTCTTCTTAGCTCATACTCGATAGAACCTTCGTGAGTTGATAGAATCATTGGGGTGCAGGTATCATCTCAAAATCAGATTTTCCAGCGCCGCAATCCGGACAGAACCAGTCTTCTGGAACATCTTCCCAAGCAGTGCCAGCGTCAATACCATCTTCAGGCACACCTTCAGCCGGATCGTAAATATAGCCACAAATAATGCAAATAAATTTTTCCACTTCAAACCCTTTAGATAATTAACTTTCGTTGCGAAGCGTTAGAAATTAACTTAATCTAATGATATATGACTGAAAAATATAAAACAAGCCGCCTTGTTGGTGGCGTAAACTCTCCTGTAAGAGCGGGGCTTAGTGTAAATGCAGAGCCTTTTTTGGCTAGTAGTAGCGAAGGCCCATATCTTTACGATAAAAAAGGTAACGCGTACATTGACTACATTTGTGGTTTTGGGCCAATTATTATTGGACACAAACACCCTACCATCAAACACATCCTAGAAAACAGTGATTTTTTTAGTACTCTAGGTGTTTGTAACCCTTATGAAGAGTCTTTAGCACAATTAGTGCAAAGCGCCAACTCCAACATTGACAAAGTACGGTTTACAAATTCTGGTGGTGAGGCTGTCAATACGGCTGTAAAGATAGCAAAGGGTTATACACAGCGCTCTCGCATCTTGAAGTTTGTTGGACAATATCATGGAGCGGTTGATAGTGTTTTAGGTTACTTATCTCCGAGTCAGTCTATAAAAACAGGCATTGACCCCAAAACCTCAGATCAATTAGTGTGCGTGCCTTTTAATGATACTAAAGCACTTGAGGACGCTTTCTCACATAATAGCTTCGCTGCTGTCATCATTGAAGTAATCAGTGGGAATATGGGCTTTATTAGAGCATCCAACCCTTTCATTGCAAAACTACAATCTCTATGTGATACGCATCAATGTCTCCTGATTGTAGATGAAATTATGACAGGATTTCGCGTTGGACTTGGCGGAACATGTAAATTGTATAATCTGAAGCCTGATTTAATCACTTATGGTAAGGTCGTTGGTGGTGGTTTTCCAATAGGTGCTATTGCTGGTCCTGAGAAACTCATGAACACACTTAGCCCTGTCGGTCCAATTTATCAAGCAGGTACATTTTCTGGACACCCCATATCAATGGCATGTGGTGTTGCTGTACTTGAATTTCTTCATACTCAACCTGTATTTGAGCACTTCGACCATTACTTAAAAACACTTTCAACAGAACTCAATTCTATTTTTAAACAAAAAGGGGTTCCATTTTGCATGGATCACCAAGGCGGCATGTTTGGCTTTTATTTTCAAGATCGATATCCTGAAAGCTACGCGGATATCACAAAAGAGTGTGAAGGGCTGTTCAACCAGTTTTATCACCACATGCGTAGTAATAAAATTCTCTTACCTCCCTCTCATTTAGAGGCTATATTCATGACATTTGCACATGACACTAAATGCCTTGAAAAAACCTTAGAGGCCGCCCAAAGTGCTTTTTAGATTACTGTATAACCTTTTACTTTCCCTAGCATTACCATTTCTAACCGTTTATTGGATCTTTTTCCATTATAAAAACAATATACCGATTAGGCGGGTTTTGGAGCGTTTAGGGTGGGTGACCGACTACCCAAAAAATGCTGTTTGGATCCATGCTGCATCCATTGGAGAATTAAAATTAACAGAGCACCTTTTACCGAGTATCTCTAAGAAGCACCCTATCGTGATTTCTACAATGACCGGAAGAGGATTTGAGAATAAGCTAGAATTTCCACATTTTTATCTACCCATCGACCATCCTTTGTGCGTAAAACTGGTCATAGCTCTATTAAAGCCAAAAGCGATTATTTTTATAGAAACTGAATTATGGCCAAGCTTGATTCATCAAGTAAGCTGTCCATGCTTTTTAATAAATGGCCGATTATCCTCAAAAAGCTATCAGTCCTATTTACGTTACAAACGTTGGACAACTCCAATGTTTAAGAAGCTTAAGGGAATATGGTGTGTAAGCGAGACAGTTAAAGAACGATTTACGCAGCTTGGGGGTACCGTGTTGTCAGTGCATCCAAATCTAAAATACCTTTCGTGTAAAGAGAATAACGTGCCCGTGACATCCAATTTACCTCGATTAGTTTGTGGGTCAACACACCCTGTTGAAGATGTTGCGTTAATCAATCAATTACCAACTTTTCAAGAACACATACCTGGGTTTGAATTAGTTATTATCCCTAGACATCAAAGCCGAGCACGCTGGCTGAAAAAACAATTTTCTCACTATAAAGGATTAGTGATTGAAGATCGCTACGGTTATACGCTGTCATGGTATGCAAAAGCTCGGTGGGCATTTATCGGCGGCTCGTTGATAAAACATGGGGGTCAAAATCCATTGGAACCGTTATCAATGAATGTTTTTACCATAATAGGCCCACATTTTTATAATTTCACAAGCATTGTGAACGACCTTCAACAAAACCAATTCATTACCGTTATTAACCACGAAAAGGACATCGTTGATATTCTAAAACACTCGACACAATCCCCCGAATGTAGCGCATTTTTCCATGAACAAAAAGCGCTAGCAAAAAAAGCAATCGGTGATTTGGAGAGAAGAATTTCTGGCTTTTGAAAAAACTTAGCAATCATGGTAATCTGTATCATTTAACAATGGAGCAAACAGTTTAAAATGTGCGGTATTTTTGCAACGCTTAGTCGGTCTCTCGATGCTGTAAAGGTGACACTTTCACACTTAAAGCAACTTGAGTATAGGGGCTACGATTCTGCTGGAATAGGCGTTTTACATGATAAGCAATTCATCATCAGCAAAAACGTTGGCGCAACTGACCAGCTTCATGTAGACCACCTTCCAGACCATTCAAATACAGCAATCAGTCATGTGCGTTGGGCAACACATGGTGTAGTCAATACTAAAAATGCTCATCCTCACCTAGGTAATGAAGCGTGTATTGTTCATAATGGCATTATTGAAAACCATCATGAGCTAATTCAATCCTATCAACTAAAACCTAAAAGTGACACCGATTCAGAGGTAATTGTTCTTTTATATGAGCAACTTAAAACTTTAGGGAAATCACCTTTAGAGACCCTCAAACATACCGTTTCTCTATTGAAAGGAAGCTGGGCTATTGTACTCATCGACAAGACACTGCCAGAAACTCTTCTCATCGCTGTGAATAAAAGTCCGCTCGTATTAGGAACCTGTGAAGATAGCTATTTTGTTGCATCTGATCCTCATGCGCTGGCACATTGTGCTAAACAAGTTCACTACGTTAACAATCACCAAGTGCTTCAAATATCTCTTCAATCGCAAACCGTCCTCGATGAATTAAAATGGCAAGCACTTCCTGTAAATACTTCAAATACCTCTCTCGAAATGGACTTTTACCTTACACAGGAAATATACGAACAGCCCTTGGTCCTACAACGCTGCTTAAAAGAAGTACTACCCGAACTTTCGAAACCACAACAAATTGTTTTCGTTGCAAGTGGAAGCAGTTACCATAGTGCATTGATGGCTGCCATTAATTTTGAAGCCATTGCAAACATACCTTGTCGAGTGTTTTTATCCAGTGAACTTAAATACATGAAGATTTCTTGGCAATCCAATACAGTCCTAATTGCACTTTCTCAATCTGGAGAAACAGCGGATACACTTGAGGCAGTACGACACTGGAAGCATGATGCATTCTATGTTTTATCTATCTGTAATGTTATGGAATCTTCTCTTACTCGATTAACACAATATTCCATTGTAACGCCTGCTGGACCTGAGGTAAGTGTTGGTGCGACCAAAACTGTTTCCTCCGCTGCTTTTCAGCTTCATCGCCTTGCTTTTCAATGGGCTAATATTGAGAAACCTTTAGACTTTGAGAAAAATATTGCACATACCAAGCTTGCACTTACGCTTCACAATAGTATAAAAAAACTCGCTCAACGTTTTGTCGACTGTGAACATCTTTACGTTCTAGGCCGCGGGTGTTTTTATCCGGTTGTAATGGAATTTGCATTGAAGGTAAAGGAACTCTGTTACCTGCATGCTGAAGCTTTCTCTACTGGGGAGCTAAAACATGGGCCTTTAGCACTCATCGAAGACGGAACACAAATTATTTTCTTGTGCTTTAAAAAGCTCAATTTTGAAAAAACACTCTCGAATATTGAAGAGGTTTTAGCACGTGGTGGCGAAGCGACAATAATTACAGATACATCATTACCAATTATGACTCGCCCTGTTAATACATTGAAGTTACCATTTGAAATTGAAGAAAATGATGTATATGGGGTGCT
>NZIM01000063.1 GCA_002691585.1 Legionellales bacterium | reverse complement strand
GGCTATTTTTATAGGTGATATGCCATGCGATTGCAGTAGGTGATGCATGTGATTTCTATCAGGATCGATGGGTGAGGTGGCATCGTATGCTCGTCTTGTAGTAGATAGCATCATTTCAAAAATAGGCCACATAAGTACCCATAACATGATAACTGGAGGTATATGATTTTGTTGTGTAAGTGTAATTGCCCAATAGGTATTCCATATACCCATAGCATACGTTCCCTGATCTCCCATGAAAATTTTAGCATTACCATGTTTCGGTAGATTCCAAATCAGAAAAATAAAAAAACAAATGATTAATCCTGCATTGAGTTGAAATGCAACTGGATTCACTGTGTGACTCAATATGCACATGAGTAAAAGTTGGCTAATACAACAGCTTGCAAACAAACCATCAATGCCATCAAGCATGTTATGTCCATTGATAAGACTCATAAATGCGATGAAAGATATGCTATAGCAAAAGTAATGAAGTTGGATTATTCCGGTATTAAAAATGTTTCCAAGTTGTATTAGGTGCGTTCCTGTTTGAATTAATATAACAGCTGCTAATCCTTGAATTAAAAATCTTGTAAACCAGTGCAAAGAAAAACGGTCATCGAATAAACCAACAAATGTAACAATAATACAACTAATAGTTAAGGGAAGCGGCAAGGATTGGAAGTATGTTAACAAAAAACCTACCCAAATGATTACTCCACCTAAAACGGGTGTTGGCAATGTATGTTGTTTGTGTCCTGTGGGATGATCCAATAGTCCAGTGAAATCAGCAATTGGTTGTCTTAAGGAAAAACAAATGGTACAAATGGTTGCAAGAATAAACGCACTCATTTTTTAAAATTACCACAGTTTGTTTGAATTAGCGATGTCATTTTTAGAAAGAGGTGACTTCATGGCTTCTAAGTGTTATGGATGTTTTCTTGCCTAAAAGATCTACTAGGATTTTAATTTTCTGATCATCGGTCATACTTTCAAAGGTCGCAATTTGTCCTTTAAAAATTCCAGTTTGAACAATGATCGGATCTCCTTTATCAAAAAGTGAAATCGCGTCTGTATTAATAATACCCGAGCTATCTTCTTTTGATTGGAGTAATTTAATGGTCTCATCATCAATAAGAGCAGGTCTATTTACGTTGGTAATTATACTATGAATCCCTTTGGTATTGTTTAGGCTATGAGCAAATGGTTTTATCGCGAAATTAATGAATAAATATCGTGGGAATAAAGGTGATAGTACAAGTCTTTTTTTTCTAGCATGAGAAATGGTTTTTTCGTATCGGGGTAGGTATCCTGTCCAGCCCTGAGCTTCAATATTTTCTAATGCAATGAACTCTTGTTGTGCATGTGTAAATGCTGCGCCCCACATAACTCTCTCCTATACTTTGATATTGTAATCAAAGCTGACAAACAATCAACACCCATTAAAAAGTATTTTTTTTACCAAAGTGTTTTTCTGTTTTTGTAATATGGATAAAAAATTATGTTGCCATTTTGTGTATATTTTGATAGTTTTAAATCTATGCTGGCGTAGCTCAGTTGGTAGAGCAGCTGATTTGTAATCAGTAGGTCGTGGGTTCAAATCCTATCGCCAGCTATTTTCAGTGATTATTTTTGATCAATCTAATTCTTTAACGAATGTTTCAAAAGCCAACATGGCATTGTACAATTCTTCGTATGTGGACGCATCTTTACTGCCTGCTTTTGTAGCTTGCTCAAATTTCTTTGCAGCAGCTTGTAATGCTTGTGCACCGGTATAAGCTACACCACCATGAAGTTTATGGGTAAGCTGACTTGCGATGTCGATCTGACCAGAGGCCCAAGCTTCTGATATCTTTGGTTTGAGTTCCTTGATGGTTTCAGCTAACAAACCTGTAAGTTCATGAGCCAGGTCTTTGTTTCCACCGGCACGCGATATAGCTAAATTCCAATCAAAAATATTATCAAACATGCTTTAATAATAGAATAAATTATTAGGTTTGCAAAGTTTTTTCACTATTCTTTATTGGCTTATAATCTATGTAAGCTTTCACTGTTTGAAGGTAGTGGTGTATACGAATGATCATTTTTATCTTTAGGGTCTCGATATGTGAAAAAATAATTAAGCAAACGTTCGCAGCATGTACTGGATGTGTGTTGATGTTTTACAAATTTATCAATAATTTCCCTGACAATAAATTGTCTTGGTTTATCAGGATCATCTCTTTTTAATGTGATTGATTGAACGCTGTCTTGATCTTCTTCAAATGCTGAAATTGAGTTATCTTCATTTAAAAGATATTCGGTCAACTCTTTTGGAGTGGTATTAGAGATGAAGATATTAATGGTCTCAAAATATGGATATAATTGTGCAAACGTTTCAATATCAGAGGCATTTAGATAAATGTTTAATGGTTCTTGTTGTATCGCTAAAGACGTGATGTTCTTCTCATAGCGTCCATTTAGGTCATCATATGGTATATAGATACAGCGGCTTTGGTTTTCCAGAATAAATTTTCTTGTAATGTCTACCAAGGTGGGTCTAATTTCAATATCCAGTGAGGGATGGTCAAAAATAACAACGAATGTTTTTTCCTCAAGCTCTATACAATCAAGCCATCGATAAAGCTCCTCAACAATAAGATTTTCCCCTCCTAAGAAAATAGCCGTTTGAGGTGTTCCAATTTCAGAAAAGGTAGTCATTTCATATTCCAATAATAAATTATCAATTGGAGCAGTATAAAGTACATTTTTTGGTGGTTCTATGTGGTGGTACCATGTCGGTAAAATAATGCAATCGATGTTTTTAATGGTCTCAGGAATGTGACCATTAGCAGAGAACCAGATATATTTGTAGCGCTTTGATTTCATTGTTTGTAAGCATCGTTCAATGCTACTTTTTCCAGAATCACCAAATCCAATAATGATGGTATTGACAGTATCGTCAATTTTTTTTAGCGTATTGAAAATTTGATTGTCTTCTGGATCGGCAGTTTTGATCTCATAGTGTAAATGATCATCAAATTCTTTTAATGCATGGCCGAGTTGATTTTGAATACCTATTGCCTGCTGATTATCAATGCTAACAGTGAAGGTACCGTTGAATATTACAACTCTTAACTCATCCATAATCCACAATTTAACGTTTAATTTTTCTTTTTGCAATGTAATTCCACTTAATTTTACGCGATAAATTACATTTATTTGATTTAGTTGATACAATGTTTTCATGGATCAAAAAAAAGTAAATTCAATATTAGTAGAGTTGCGTCGTAAGAGCTTATTGCCTAGTTCTATATCAAATGAGAATCGTGAAATCCTAGACACTATTTTAGCTCTTTTTTCAAAATATGACATAAATGATATTCCTCGTTTCGTCGAGGAATGTCATCGATCATTTAAAGAAGCAGTTTTTAATTCAAAAATATCAGATGAAAGGCATGCATTGGTGGTTTACGGTCCACAAAGTTCTGGTAAAAGCACCTTTTTGAAAGTATTACTTCAGGATAATGTGGATACTAAAATTGATTTACAGCGTCTATCAGTTATTCAAAAAGATTTTCCATCTCGTTTTCAACCTATGAAATTAGCTGTGTGTGAATATGAGTTTAGTGATTCATTATTTTTTATGAGGATGGCACAGGCCATTACACATGAGTGGAATTGGCAGTGGCAAGATTTAAAGAGGATGCCAGCTGGTATATATGGTCTTTCTAAGAAGAGTTTGAAATTTATTTATCCTGCTGTTACTGCCAGTTTACTATTAAAATTTTTATATGCACTTGAAAATAAGTTAGATATTGCGATGTCGACCTCGTCATTTCCATTCGACCATGTAACCCTCATCAAATTCTTAAAGTCCAAGGAGTATAATTTGACCTGTTGTGATATTTTAGCAACACCAAAGGCATGCGAAATTGCTGCTATCAAAAGGATAAATTCAAACTATCATAAGTTTAGCGATTTAAATGATCCAAACTTTAGTCAACCCCCTGTACCTGATGGTGTATTAGATTCCGAGTCATTTTTCTTCATTTCTCATTCACATAATCGCTTAACTTCAAAACCTACTATTGGTCGAAGTGTTGCTGAAATAGAGAAAAGTTTAATAGATGAGGAAACAACAAAAGCATTGAATTTAGAAAGTAAATACCCTATTAAAAAAGATTTTAAAAGCGTTCATGATAAATCAAGTTTGAATGATCAAGGACTATTTAAACAAGAATCGAATGTAAATGATGATCAGGAGATGGAAGATGAATCTGATTCAGAGCGATCCGTGCGTGATAAACGTGAAAGAATTTGTACTGGCTTTTTAAAATGCACCATCTCATAAGCATGATTAAATTCATATTTCAATATATAATTATTTGTGGGAGAGGAGAATAACAATGCAAAGTGTTGAACTTGATGAATTTGGTGGTCCAAGCGTCCTTAAAGTACGACAATCTGAGATACCACATGTTGATGCAAAGTCATTACTGATTAAAATTCATATGACAAGTGTTAATCCTTTAGACTGTGAAATTCGTCAAGGATATTTAAAACAGTTTACAGGAGACTTCCCACTTCGACTTGGTATGGATGTTGCAGGCGAAGTTGTTTCTGTAGGTCGACAAATAAAACATTTTAGGGTAAATGACCGAGTGTTTGCTAAGTCCATTTATCTTCCCGGCGGCGCCTATGCGCAATACATTCTTTTACCTGAAAGGGTGTGCTCCCATATTCCTGCTTCAATTGATTATGATAAAGTTGCAGGTTTACCACATGCTGGTTTAACCGCATTACAAGGTCTAAGGGATTATTTAGCGTTAAGACCAGGTGAATCCATTCTCATAAATGGTGGTGCAGGAGGTGTGGGTCATATTGCTGTACAGCTTGCAAAAATTATGGGAGCAAATGTTTCAGTTACAGGGTCTTCTGAACAAACAGAGTGGCTTACTTTGTTGGGGGCTGATCAGGTAATCAATTATGATGAAATCAATTTATCCTCACTTTCAAATACATATGATTGCATATTTGATGTGGCTGGAAGGTTGGACTGGAAAGAAGCAAAGCTTTTGCTTGAGAAAAGAGGCAGATACCTTACAACGCGCTTCTCTCCACAAATCATTGCCAATAATATATTAGAGTTATTAGTATCCGGAAAAAAAGTTTTATCCATCATTGTACGTGCATCACGAATGGATTTAGACTATTTAGCAGCATTAATTGCGAATCAAAAATTACGAGTACAGATTGATAAAATTTTCCCATTAAAAAAAATAAGTCAAGCGCATACGTATCAATCTCGTAAAAAAGGGGTAGGGAAGATATTGATACAAATTGATCATAAGGACTAATTTAGGGTTTCTTTTAGTAGCTCATCAATTTAAATTGATATACGTGAAGATTTTAACCTCCACTTCATTATAGTCTTGGGTCAATTACAATCATTTAGGTCGACAATTTTTGTAGCAAAACGAGAATCTCTTTGATGGTGGCTCATGATGATCAATGATTTAAAAGGCCTTCGGTTAACAACATTATGCATAATAGATGAATATGTTTTTAAATCCACTCCGGTCAATCCCTCGTCAATAACCCAAATGGGTGATTGTTTTAGGAAAGCTCGAGCAATGGATAGTTGTTGTTTTTGTCCTCCCGAAAGTTGGTTGGCATTGGTGTGGATGCCAGAGTGAAGAGTTGAAATAAATTGATCACATTTTGCCAAAGAGAGTGAATGAAGTAGTTCATTCATTGAGGCTTTTGGTTTTGCAATCATTAGGTTATCCATGATGCTTCGATTTAAAATTTGAGTATGTTGTGGAACAACATTTATAAGTTGTCTGATTTGTGGTGGATTTAGATGACTTAATGACAGATCATCCACATGGATAGAGCCTTTTTGTGGCTTTAAAAGCCCGAGCATTAAATAGAGTAAAGTGGTTTTACCATATCCAGACTCTGATCGTATTAAAGTCACTGTGTCTCCAGGTATTTCAAAAGATGTATTATTAAATACATCACTTTGATTTGGGTATGCGAAAGATAAATTATTGACGATCACTGACCCATGTTTGATTCCCACATTTTTAGTTGGGAATCGAGGAATGGATACAAGGTATTTTGAAAGTTTTTGAAATAATCCTATTTCTTTATTAAGTTCAGTAGCACAATGTCCCAACTGCCAAAGTATCTCAATCATCGATATACTTGTTAATGCAATAAATGTCATTTCTCCAAGATCAAAGGATACGCGATGTTTTAATAGGATGAAAAAGTTTATCACAAGCATCATGACACCTAAGCAGTCCACTTTGAGTCGTAGATGATTCACGGTGTGAATTAATTGTTGTCGGCACATGGACTCGTGAAGTTGGTCTCCACGTATTGAATCATCAAAGTAGGATTCAGAAGGATAAACAATTAAGTTGAGTGGGTTTTTAAAGGTATCGTGAATGGTTGAAAGCAATGCCATATTCGATGCTCGATGTTTGGATGCGTTTTTTTGAATGAGAGAGAACGCTTTACCAATTAAAATTAATTGTAAGAAAAAATAACATGCTAAATTGATCATGATGGTCCCATTTATTTTTGCGATTTGGTAAAGGACTATTAAAAAACTCAAGGTATTTGGGATAATATTCCAAACACATAAGCCCCATATCCTTTCAATGGTATTTGCTAAATCATTGGCAATCTTACCAATTTCCATTGATTGATGTGTCTTGTTGATTAACGTTGGTTGGATTAGATAATAGTCAATGACTTTTTTTCTAAATAATGCAATTAAATGAGGCGTTTGAAATGCAGAGTAATACACTTGTAAACGAATGATTAACTTGGAAATGGTCCATACGAAAATGAATAGGATGATTAAATGATGGAGATTATTTTGTTGGTAAATGGCATTGACAAGATGTTTTAAAACAAAAGGAACACTCAGTTGATTTACAACCCCAATACATGGGGCGATGAGTAAGGTGGATATAAGGGATGGGTACTGAAAAAGGTACTGAAAAAATAATTTGAGTGATAATCCATGCATAAAAGCCAATGTATCGATATCAGCAATTTAGCTCAATACGGCTTTTTAAAATAGTAATGTAAAAGATGGTTGTATAGCCATTGAGTGGAGTTGAATGAGTTCTGATAGATTGGGTGCTAAAATATTTAATAATAAAACCAGTTCTGGGTAAAAGTAGCCTACGAGAGCGCCTGCAATTAATCCGGCGAAATGTCCCTCAAATGAAACCCCTTTTTCCATTGATAATAAACTTGCTGTCAGATGAACACCAAAATAGTACATACCTATGATTGCCGCGATGACATCGATGTAACTGAATCCAAAATATGCCCTAACTAAAATAAATGACCAATAGCCAATGATAAGTGCACTTGCACCTATGTGGCATGCGGGTCGCGCAAAAAGCCATACCATCACCCCTGAAATAATAGTGATCCATATTGAGCTAATAATGAAAACAGTCTGTCCCTGACTAACTAATAACCCACCCATACCAAGAAAGAAAATACTATTGGTTAGTAAGTGATTAAAGTTTCCGTGTAGGAATGGGGAAAAGATGATGCCAGGTATCCCAAGTATATGCCTTGGAATAATACCTAAGGCAAAAAGGGAACGCTTCATAGCAATGTTTAAAAAAAAGATAGCCCAAGTGAAACCTGTGATATATAACAACATTGGAAAAGACTGTTTTAATGCTTCGATCGCTGTATTGAATTCGTCCAAGAACGTCATTGGATTAACCCAAAAAGATTTTTTGGGTCATCTAATTGATCCGGTATTAAGTCTATTGTTTCCAATAAATTGTGTTTTTTTGCTTGTGTGTAAATGTATCTTAATGTTGAAAAGTCTTCTATTGCATATCCTACTGAATCAAACAAAGTAATTTGGGAATCGTGTGTACGACCACTGGCTTTTTTTTGAATGACTTGCCACAACTCTGTTACATGATGATGGGTGTCCAGTTGTTTTATTTCTCCTTCAATGGCTGTTTGCTTTGATAGTTCAACAAATATCTCCATTTGATTTAGGGCATTCATGGAGATTTCTATTTTTTTGGGGCTGTCTCCACCAACGGCATTATAATGTTGTCCCGAATTTAAATGATGCCCTTTAATAAGGCCTTCTCGGTCTCGATTTGTCGTGCATAACGTAATGATATCTGAACCAGCAATGGCCTCTTCAATATTAGTGCACAGTTTAAGGTTGAATTCATGACTAGAGAGGTTAGTTTGAAACTTTTTCATTGCTTCAGGATCGGTATCAAAAATATTAAGTGTTTCAATTCCTAAGACACTTTTAAATGCGATTGCTTGGAACTCAGATTGTGCCCCAGTCCCAATAATAGCCATTTTATTTGCAGAAGAGCGTGCAAGGTATTTGGCTGCTAACACAGACGATGCTGCAGTTCTAAAGGCTGTTAAAACAGTCATCTCAGAAAGGAAAATCGGATAGCCAGTTGCAACATCAGCTAATACTCCAAAACCTGTTACAGATAGTTTTTGATTTTGTGTATTTTCAGGGTGTCCATTAACATATTTGAAACAATAGTCAGCATTCGTATGTGTGACCATTAATTCGATTACACCATGATGGAAGTGAGAAGCATGACGGGGTTGATTTTTAAAAGCTTCCCATTGTTTGAAATCCTCTTCAATGGCATTTGTAATTCCTTGCATAAGCACCTCACAACCAACTATTTTAAGGAGTTTTTTGAGTTGAGAAAGACCTAGATAATGAATCATATCTTTGAAATTGACATATTGTGAAACCAGTTGTCAATGAGATAAGCATTATCAATTGAATTTGTAAATGGGATAAACGTGTGATACCTTCAAACTGTCAATATGACTCTAAGGAGGATCCATTATGGTAGATACAACGACAAATGAAAATACAACTCAAAGTTCTGTAGAAAAGATCGACTTATTAGACCAGTATAAGGTTTGGTTTAGATCTCTTTTCTTAAGAGCCTACTATTTTATAAATTACGGTGAGGAAATCGCTGATATCAAAGCTATGACCAATGGTGTTGATTTAGATATGAACGAGATGAGGGCTTGGATATTATCTGGATTAATCGAAGGATTTAAGGATTTTGAAGAAAATGTTTATGTAAAAACGGAAGAATTCACAAATTTTAAAGGGATTATTGAGGGTTTAGAGATTGTTGCAAAGGTTGACAATGTCGACGATAGTAAATCCTGGTATCATGATTTGTTTGGCAGTTTAAACAGTTTTTTTGAGAAGAAAGAGATCCCTAAAGATGGCGAGGACGGATCATTAAGCGCAGAAGAAGTGAACACACCTGTTCCTAAGGGAAAAATTGAAGGCGTTAGTGCATCTTCAGAAAATGATCGAAAAAAAGAGATATCAGGCGGTCCTACTTTAGGAGGAGATCAGTAGATCAGGTTGTATTTTAAAAAAAGCCAAGTTACATTGGCTTTTTTTTATTCTTGCAACGTTGGATTAATACGATTTTCCAAAGACAGCAAGCCTACCAGGTTTTCCAGTGAAAATACATTTTCCTTTTTGTTCATCTTTAAATGCATAACATCTAACACTGACAGAAAGTTCTTTTTGTAGCTTTTCTTCGATGGTTTTATCTTCACTCCAGAAGCTTTTGACAAAGCCTTTCTTTGAATTGAAAAACGCATAAAACTCATCTTCATTGTCTATAGCAACAGTATTCTCTTTCAGTCGGTTTGAGGCCTCTTTAAAGTAATTGGATTGAATCTCATCTAAAATTGCTGGGATTTCTGTTATCAAGGACGCTTCACTTAATGTCACTTTATCCTTGTAACCTTTATCTCTTCTTGCGATTGATAGCGATAAGGCGTCAACTTCACGTTCACCAATTTCAATACGAATGGGAATCCCTTTTTTCACCCATGACCACGATTTTTCTCCACCGCGTATTGGACGCTTATCAATTTCTATCTCGAGAGGGGTTCCATGATAGATAATCGTAGTCAATTTTTCTGACAAGCTCTCGCAGTATTGCATCACTTTTTCTTCCTGCTTTTCGTCTTTGTAAATAGGTAGCAGCACGATTTTTTTAGGAGCGATTCTTGGGGGTACTCTTAGCCCGTCGTCATCACTGTGTGTCATAATCAACCCACCAATAAGTCGAGTGGACACACCCCAGGATGTGGTCCAACAGAGATGTTGTTGCTCGTCTTTTCCGAGATATGAAATATCAAAGGCTTTAGCAAAGTTCTGACCTAGAAAATGAGAGGTTCCAGCCTGTAAAGCCTTTCCATCTTGCATCATTGCTTCGATACAAAAGGTATTCAACGCTCCAGGAAACCGTTCACTTTCAGGTTTTTCTCCTGCAATTACAGGCATTGCAAGTATTTCTTCAGAGAATCGTTCATAGATTTCTAGCATCTGTTTCGATTCTGCCATCGCCTCATTGGAGGTCTCATGGGCAGTGTGACCTTCTTGCCAAAGAAATTCAGTTGTTCTTAAAAAGAGTCTTGTTCGCATTTCCCAACGAACAATGTTTGCCCACTGATTGGTCAATATTGGTAAATCTCTATAGGACTTTATCCATCGTGAAAACATTTCACCGATGATGGTTTCAGAAGTGGGTCGTACAACAAGTGGCTCAGTTAATGGACTAGCAGGATGCAACTTACCCGTGTCATCAGATTCTAAACGGTGATGGGTGACAACTGCACATTCTTTCGCAAATCCATCAACATGTTCTGCCTCTTTTTCCAAAAAACTCATGGGTATGAAAAGCGGGCAGTAAATGTTGCTATGGCCTGTTTTTTTAAATTCTTGATCGAGATAGGATTGAATTTTCTCCCATATTCCGTATCCCCATGGTTTGATGACCATGCATCCTCTGACTGGTGATACTTCTGCAAGATCGGCAGCTTTAATAATTTGTTGATACCACTCTGGGTAGTTTTCTGCACGTGTTGGTTGGATCGCTGTTTTCATAATGCCTCACATATGGTCTAAGGTTTTAATGCCTAATAGATTTAATCCCTGGGCTAGGATTTTACTTGAAATACCCACAAGACACAATCGGCTCTCTTTTTGTTCATTTGTTTCAGCACGAAGGATGGGTTGATGTTCATAAAAATGATGAAATAATGATGCCAACTGATAGAGATAATGGCACATGCGATGTAGTTCTAGTGAAGTAGAGATGGTTTCAACTTCATATGAGAATAAAACAAGATGATATGCAAGTTGTATTTCATTTTGTTCCGTAATATTGAGTGTATAATCCAGAGCTTGATCCATACTGATATTTGCTTTTCGTAGTAGACTTTGAACCCTAACATAGGCATTTAAAAGGTATGGTGCTGTATTGCCGTCAAAAGATAACATTTTTTCATAACTGAAAGCATAATTTTTGATTTTGTCATTACACAAATCAGAATATTTCAATGATGCAACTGCGAGAGTTCGTGCGGTCTCGTTGACTCTTTGTTGATCCCACGAAGGGTTTTTGGTTGATACAATCGTAGTTGCTTTTTCAATGGCTTTGCTTATAAGTGGGAGTAACTTAACCGTATCGCCAGAGCGAGTTTTAAATGGCTTACCATCATCTCCAAGAATGGTTCCAAATAGGGCATAATTTAAGTCAATGGATTCATCACACCAGCCAATTTTATTGGCAGCAGCAAATAACATATCAAAGTGTTGTTGTTGTCGGGCATCAACACAATAAACGACTCGCTTAGCTTTTAAAGTTTCAATTCGAAATTGAATTGCTGCAAGATCTGTTGTGGCATATAAAAAGCCACCATCAGACTTTTGAATCAACATTGGAAGCGGGTGATTATCTTTGTCTTTAAAGCCGTCTAAAAATATAACTTTAGCTCCTTGGTCTATAGAACTGATGTTTTCTTTTTGAAGGTAATCTATCAGCGGCTGAAGTTTTGGGTTATAGAAACTTTCAGGGCGTACGTCGGCCTCTCCAAGTAGCACGTCTAGCTGTTCATACACTTCAGTAAAGTGTTGTTCACTTTGTGCAACAAGTTTCTCCCAAATGGAGTGAGTTTTCTCGTCATGTTGTTGAAGCATGACAACACGTTCTTTGGCTTTTTTTGCAAACTCTGTATCTTCATCGAACATCTTTTTTGCTTGTTGGTAACACTTGGTGATGTTTTCATTCTTAATATCCAATTCATTTTGAATGATATATTCGATCAGCATCCCAAATTGTGTACCCCAATCACCAATGTGGTTTTGACGAATGACATCCCAGCCAACAAATGTAAGGAATCGGCAAATGGCATCCCCAATAATTGTTGATCTTAAATGACCAACGTGCATTTCCTTTGCAACGTTTGGGCTTGAATAGTCAACGACAACATGAGGATGAGAAGGCATGACATTCACCCCAAGATAGGGATCATCTTTCAGTTGGTTTAACGTACTATTAAAAAATTCGGGGTGAATGAAAAAATTGATAAATCCAGGCCCAGCAATTTCAACTTTTGAAAAGGTATTATCTTTTGACAAATAGTCAGTTAAAACCTGTCCGATTTTGGGTGGAGGGAGACGTAATTGCTTTGAAAGTTTCAAAGAAACATTTGTTTGTAGATGGCCAAATTTTTGATGCGATGTTTTTTGTACTTCTATTTGATCAATACCAACGTCTAAATTAAATGCGTCATGTAATGCCTGTTGAAGTTTGATTTTCACTTCTTTAAATAGATTTTGCATATTGGGCGAGTGAGGTTCAAAAATAAAAAGTTTATGCTAGCACAATCATTCATTGATTGCATCTATTCTCGAGGATGATTTTGATTAAAAGGAGGAGAAGAGCTCGTCCATTTTGGGAATATCTGATATTTCAGTGCTGGCTAAAAGAACAAAATCACCTTTTTTGATTAAGGTGTCTCGATCTGAGAAAAACTCATTGTCTCTAAGGATGCCAACAAATGTTGCATTTTTAGGATAGGGAATAGCAGTAGCAGGAAAGTTTAGGTGATTGAAATGTTCTGTAATGCCCATTTTGATTAATGTGATCTCACCACAGCTAATGCTTTTGACCTCATGGATCGATTCACCTTTATAGATTTCTGTTAAAATTGCATTTATTAATGCCAGTTTTGAGATGATCACATAGTCTACTAATTCATTAATGCATTCGTAGTAAATGGTGTTTGTCAGCAAAGTCACCACTTTTTTACAACCCATCTTTTTTGCCATTAAACTACTTAAAATATTTTCTGACTCATCATCGGTCAGCGCGCAGAAGAAGTCGCTTTGTGCAACGCCTTCATCAACCATCAATTGACGATCACTGATTTTTCCATGTAGTACTGTGATGTTTTCAAACTCAGTCGCAGCTCTATTGCATTGTTGGCTATTTTTTTCGATGGCTTTGATGTTGTAATTGCTTTGGATGTTACGTATTAAGTTAGTGCCATTGTGGCCAAGTCCCCCGACCATAATATTGTTGATCTCTGGGTTTTCAATGCCCGCAGATGCGAGGATTTTTGAAACGTTGCCCCTTTTAGATGCAAATAATAATTGGTCATTTTCTTTTAAACTGAATTTGATATCTGGAATAAGCCATTTACCGTCCCTTTGTATAAAAGTAATAAGACACTCATTATCGTTCTCCACAGTTTTTATTTTTTGAGTGATCCAGGGGCTTGAAGCTTGTATTCTTATTAAGACGATATACGCAGAGCCAAAAAAACGAATTTCTTCTGCTCCGGGGAAATTGATGAGAGATGTTATTTGTCTGGTCAGTAATATTTCTGGGCTGATAAAAACATCAATTGGAAGGTCCTCATCACCATAAAGTTTACCTTGATTTAAGTAATGGTGATTTTTAATTCTGGCAATCTTTAATGGCACATTAAACAGTGAATGTGCAATTTGGCATGCCACCATATTTGCTTCATCATTATCTAGCACGGCAATTAAAATATCTGTTGTTTCACAGTCGGCATTATCTAGGACAGAAGGGTAAGTAGGGTAGCCAATAATTCCTTTGACATCTAGTTCGCGATCAATTTGTTTTATTTGATCCACTTTATTGTCAACCACTGTAACAGCATAATCTATTTTGCTTAGTTCCTGTGCTAAATTATAAGCAATATCATTGCTGCCTAGTATTAAGATCTTCATACTTCTTATTATAGTTATTCCATATAAATTAGTTGTAATTTTCAAAAAACTGGTAATTAAAGCACCAATTACCTAATATATGTTTACTATGGTTAAATATTTCGCATTCGTATTGTACGCTTTATATGCCTTTACAGAAGTATCTTCAGGCGCTATGGAAAAGCAGTATTTCATTGGTTATGCTCGGCCACCTTACCAGCACGTTTTACTTTATGCTACAAGATATACATCCAAAGTATGTTTAATTGCACAAGATGGTCAAGATAAACTTCCGATATGTGGATCATATATCCTTGTAGGGCCTGATTCAACATCACCTCCTCTTTTCGCAAACTACATCTATTTAGGTATAGATATGAGTGAATCAACATTTGAAAAGGCCATTCGAGATGCTGGTTACAATCCTCAAGAAATTAATTAAGTTTGCAATATTTTATTCGTTGTAAATAAAACGCCTCAATAACCAAAGTGACAGCATCGCAATTGGTATGGGGGCTCCCCATAATAATAGGGTGATCCAATCAAATGGAGGTGAGTATCTTACAAAATTACCATAGCGGCTAGTTAAAAATGTTAGTATTTCTGTATCAGACTTCCCTAGTAAAACATCAGTATAGACGTGTTCTCTCAAGTCACTTGCAAGTTTGGCATTGGAATCTGCTATTGATTCGTTTTGGCAGACTAGGCATCGTATATTGCTGATTAATTGATAAAAATGTTGGCGATCGGCTTGATTTTCAAAAGGATATAGCTCGGCTGCATAAATAGGCGTGAGCATGATTAAAATATTGAGTGTTTTAAAAAGTTGTGTTAGCATAATCGAATTAATATAACCCAAGTGTACCGTCACATGAATATGGGTGTCCAGTTTTGGATTTATTCACGGGGTACGCGGACGACTTAACCCAGGAGAAAATATGGAATTGTCAATCGTCGATTTTTTTGAGGCAGGTGTTCATTTCGGACACAAAACCCGTTTTTGGGACCCTAAGATGGCCCATTATATTTATTCAACACGCCAAGGTCTACACATCATTGATCTCGAGCAAACCATTGATCACATGTCTAAAGCACTCGAATTCTTAGGACAACTTGTACTCAATGGTGGCCGAGTAATTGTTGTTGGCACAAAGTGGGTTGCACAACATCAAGTCAAAGAGGCTTCTGAGAAGTTAGATGTACCATATGTCAACTACAGATGGCCTGGTGGCATGCTCACAAATTTTAAGACCATCAGACAGTCAACTAAGCGACTCATCGATCTTGAGGAAATGCTTGAAAAGGATTCTGATAACATCAAAACGAAGAAGGAGCGTCTCCAGTTGGAAAGAGAAATAGGGCGTTTGGAGCAAAGTTTTGGCGGTATAAAGAAAATGAATACCTTGCCGGATGCTGTCATTGTATTAGACGTGGGTAATGAGGTAAATGCTGTCAAAGAAGCTAACAAACTCGGTGTTCCTGTCATTGGAATTGTAGATACAAATAATTCTCCTGATGGCATCGACTATGTGATTCCTGGTAATGATGATTCACATGCATCAATAGCTCTGTATTTAAAACTTTTTTCTGAAGTCATAGAAGAAGCTCGAAGAAGACGTCCAGACGAGGATGAACGTGTTTCTGTTGATTCTGGTGATAAATCTGTAAAAATTGTCAGAAAAGTTCGTAAACCCAGTAAAGAAGCTGAAAAAAAAGAAGTGACTGCTAAACCCAAAAAGGAAGCTTCAAATGATACTGAGTCAAAGTCAAAAACAGCTGCGGCAAAGAAGCCAGTAGCCAAGGCAAAGAGTCAAACAGCAACTAAAAAAGGTGATTAAGTTATGAGTAAGGTAAGTGCAAAAGATGTAGCTTTATTAAGAAAGGCGACAGGTGTTGGCTTTTCAGATTGTAAGGCTGCACTTGAAGAAAAAAATGGTGACATTGAAGAGGCGAAGATTTTTTTAAGGAAAAAAGGCCTTGCAAATGCTGAGAAAAAAGGTGGTCGTGTGGCTGCAGAGGGAATTATAGGGATACAAATCACTGAAGATTTCAAAAAAGCCGTCATGATTGAGCAAAACTGTGAAACGGATTTTGTTGCAAAAAATAACGACTTTGTTGCGTTTGTGAACAAATTGGCAAGTGCTGCGTTAAATAACGACATTCAAGACGCAGATAAGTTGATGTCTGAAGGCGATTTTGAATCTCAACGTCAGCAATTGGTTTTAACACTTGGCGAAAACATACAAGTAAGACGTATCAGCCATATGGCAGCTGAAGGAGAAGTAGTTCACTATCAGCACGGTACAAAAATTGGCGTTATCGTGGATGTTGAAGGATCAAAAGAGGTCGGAAAGGATATTGCGATGCATATTGCCGCATCAAATCCTACTGCACTATCAATTGACAAGCTACCTGAGGACATTGTGAATCGTGAGAAAGATATATGTCTAGCTCAAACAAAGGCTCTAAATAAGCCGGCAGAGTTCATTGAAAAAATCATGGAAGGAAAGCTGAATAAAATGCTAGGTGAGATGTGCTTATTGAACCAGCCATTCATAAAAGATCCAAGTAAAAGCGTTCAGCAATACTTGAAGGAAAGCGGATCAACTGTACATCAGTTTGTACGCTTTGAAGTTGGTGAAGGTATAGAAAAAAAACAAGAAAACTTTGCTGAGGAAGTCAAAAAACAGCTCGGTGATTGATCAATGTCTAGCCCCATTTATAAAAGAGTTATCATCAAGCTAAGTGGTGAAGCCCTTGCTGGAGATGTAAACTATGGCATTGATCCAAAGGTAGTCGATCGAATAGCTGCAGAAATATCAGCAGCGAGATCGCTTGGTGTTCAGATTGGACTCGTTTTAGGGGGTGGTAACCTTTTTAGAGGAGCAGAGCTTTCTAATGCGGGCCTTGGAAGAATAACCGGTGACCATATGGGAATGTTGGCTACACTGATGAATGCGCTAGCAATGAGGGATGTGTTTGAATCACGTAATATTGAGACGCGTGTAATGTCAGCAATCAATATGAGTGGTATTGTTGATCATTTTCATCGAAGAAAAGCAATTTATCATTTAGAGTCCGGAAGGATGGTGATCTTTGCAGGAGGAACAGGTAATCCATTAGTTACGACTGATTCTGCTGCAAGTCTCAGAGCTATCGAAGTAAACGCAGATGCTCTTTTAAAAGCTACCAATGTAGATGGCGTTTTCTCTTCTGATCCCAAGCAAGACCCTAATGCAAAAATCTATAGTAAAATTTCTTTTGACGATGTCTTAGACAAAGAGTTGGGTGTGATGGATCTGAATGCGTTTTGCCAATGCCGCGATTACAATATGCCCCTGAGAGTGTTTAATATTAATAAAGAAAATGCATTATTGAATGTTTTAAAAGGCCGGGATGAAGGCACATTAGTTTATAAGGAGGAATGATGAGCATATTTGAAGATGAAGCAAAGCAGTCGATGAAGAAGTCTGTGGAAGCTTTTGTAAGTGAGATTGCGAAACTTCGAAGTGGTCGGGCACATCCGAATTTATTAGACCATATCCGAGTTGAAAATTATGGTTCAGAATCACCTTTAAAGCAGGTTGCTTCAGTTGTTGTTGAGGATGCGAGAACATTGGCAGTTACACCTTGGGAAAAAAGTATGGTTCCAAAGATTGAAAAGGCAATCAAAACATCCAATCTCGGTATCAATCCAGTCGTTAACGGGGGAACAGTGAGGGTTCCAATGCCACCGCTCACAGAAGAAAGAAGACAGGACCTCGTGAAAGTTGCAAGGGCAGAAGCTGAAAATGCTCGTGTCTCTGTGCGCAACAATCGTAGACAGGTGCTTTCAGATGCTAAACAGATGCTTAAAGAGAAAGAAATCACTCAAGATGAAGAAAGAGAAGTGTCAAATAATGTTCAAATCATTACGGATAAAGCCATTTCTGAAATTGATGAGCATCTAAGTCACAAAGAGAAAGATCTCACAAGTGTCTAAATCACTGCCAAATCATGTTGCAATTATCATGGATGGTAATGGACGTTGGGCGCAATCCAACGGATTTATAAATCGGTGGGATGGTCACAAATATGGCGTTAATTCTGTTCGGACAGTCATTCGTGCAGCGTTAGAAAATAATATACAGACTTTAACCTTGTTTGCGTTCAGTAAAGAAAATAAATCTCGATCTGAAAAAGAGGTGAATTTCTTAGTCCATTTATTGGAAGAAACACTACTTAAAGAAGTTGATGAACTCAAAAAAAACAATGTGAAGTTGAAATTTTGTGGAGACTTGGATGAACTTTCACCCAGGTTGTCCGGTATTGCAAAGGATGTTGAGCTCAAGACCCAAAACTGTAACAAATTGAGATTAAATATGGCGATTAACTATAGTGGTCGTTGGCAAATTCAAGAGGCTTTCAAAATATTAAGTCAAAAAGTTATCAGTGGGTCTTCTAAAGACGTTAGCGATTTAGATCATATGCTGATTGATCCGTTTGGGACAGAGCCTGACTTGCTTATACGAACCAGTGGTGAGTATAGGTTGAGCAATTTCATGTTATATCAATTAGCCTATACGGAACTATATTTCTCAGACGTGCTTTGGCCAGATTTCTCAAAGAGGGACTTTGAGTCTGCTCTAAATGCATATAGGAAAAGAGAGCGTCGTTATGGTCAAGACAAAAATATCAAATCTGCATAAGCGTATAGCATCATCCTTATTGGCAATTCCTCTTATTCTATTCATACTTTATGACACATCAGGAGTTGGATTGTTGTCGCTAATTGCGGTTTTGGCAATTCTAAGTATCTATGAGCTTTCATCAATAAGTAATACCTCTTTTGTATTGGGAGGGGTTTTTCATTTTGCAGTGTTATTTTCACTTTTTTTGATTCCATTATATTTTAATTTCATTTTTTTGGTCTTTGTTTGGGGGGGGTTGGTTTACGAGATAGCTTCACATCCCAGACGTCGAGTATGCTTTTGGCTGTATAATATTATTTTGGCGTATACATGGTATTTTGTATTTCAAATAGATTCTCTGGGCGGTATTTTCTTAGTGCAAGCACTATTACTTATCTGGTCTGTAGATAGCTTGGCTTTTTTAGGTGGCCGATGGATCGGGCATACGCCTTTATTAAAATCCGTTTCGCCAAATAAAACCCTTGAAGGAGCACTGTGTGGACTAGCGGTTGGGCTAATTTGGCCTTTCATGTTTTTTAAAGGTGGATTAGTGGCATTGGCGTGTGTGATTGGTGATTTAGTTGAAAGTAGGTTGAAACGATTGGTGAAGTGTAAAGACAGCGGGTATTTTCTTCCAGGTCATGGTGGTGTTTTAGATAGAATAGATAGTGTTGCTGCGGGTTTACCTTTGTATTTCTTTTTTCTTTCAATTGGGGTAAATTAGAGATTAGAAAGAGGTAGGTTATGTTTAAAAAAATATTACTGTTGATCATGTTAATCAACACTATTTTTGCTCAAATAAAAAACATTGAAATTAGAGGGCTTAAAAATGTTCAAGAATCAAATATCAGTAGCTTAATTGATATCAAAGTAGGTGATACACCTTCGCAAAAGGAAATTTCAGAGCAGATAAAGTCTCTATACTCTACAGGACGATTTAAAGACATCAAGATCAAAGTTGAAGATGATATTTTAATTATCAATGTAATTGAATGGCCTGTCATAAATAATATCACTGTGTCAGGAAATCATGCCATTGAGGATAAGGTGTTGGATAATATTAAAGCCTCTCTAAATTTGAAGCCAGGTTATCCCTATAATCTTAAAGTCGTGCAAGCCTTTACAGGAGGTTTGCGAAGCGAATATGAGGCTCAAGGCTACCTCAATGTTTCAATCACTAAGAATATTGTGGCTAAAGAAGAGAAGGTGAATTTAGAGATTGAAGTAAAAGAGGGTCCATTAACAACATATGAGTCCATCAAGTTTTCTGGTAATAAAGTATTTTCGGTGCTCAAAATTCGTTCAGTATTAAATGTCGCTACTACCAATTTACTTTCCTATTTCTTGGGAACAAATGTTTATTCAGAGAGGAAGCTAGATGATTCAATAAACCAATTAAAAGAATTTTATTACAATAATGGGTATTTAAATTTTGAGGTGGTTGAGAAGTCTGTAAAATTGAATGAGAAGAAAACTCGAGCTGCACTTACAATGAGGATTTATGAAGGGAAGCCTTTTATTTTAAAGAAAATAAGCTTTAGCGGACCAATTCAGCCAAATAAAACCATCCTAAAACGTGCGAAGCACTTAGAAGGACAGCAATTTTCTAAAACTAAAATGAATGACCTGATGAATGATTATCGTGATTATCTTGGTGATCTTGGCTACCCATACGCGAATATTCAGGATGGGCTCGAAATGAATCAAGCAGAGCACACTTTAAGTTTCACTATCAAAAGTGATCCAAAAAAGATGTATACTATAAGGCATATTAGCATTAGAGGAAATACTAGAACCCAGACTAATTTTCTAAGGAATTTTCTTTATCAATCTGAGGGACAACGGTATTCAAAGCATGAATTAGATGACTCTAGAGCTCGTTTGATGAATCTAGGCTTCTTAGATAGTGTGCATTATACGCTGCAACCCGTGCCCACCTATCATGATAAGGTTGATGTTGTTTATGATGTCAAAGAAAGGGAAAATGTAAACTCTATAGTTGGCCAAGTAGGTTATGGGGGTGGTCAAGGAATTGTTGTTGGTGCAAATCTAAACTTTAAGAACTTCTTTGGAACTGGAAATTCAGTGTCTCTAAGTGGAGAGCATAATAAAACAACTGACTCAATTAGTTTCACACATTTTGATCCATTTTATTTAAGTTCAGGGCTTACGCGAGCAACAAAGCTATATTATACCCATGTTAATAGTGATTCAATTTCTGCCACGGACTATAAGTCCAACAATGCTGGGCTGGGTATGACAATAGGTATACCTGCTTCTAAGGTTGACCACATCAACTTTGGTGGTAACTATGAGTACATGAAGTTAAATGATGCGCCAACCCTTTCTAGTAACGTAAGATCATTCATTGCGAATCATGGTGAAAATTTCAACAATACGTCTGCTAGAATTGGATGGAGTCGAAGTGCTTATACAGATAGATTACGTTACAATCAGAATGTTTCTGTTGATGTAAGTTTTCCGTTGTTGAGGAATGATATTACATATTATGCAATGGACTACTCATTGAGGTATCATTTAAAGCTCATGCAATTTAAAAACGATAATACAATCGCACTAGAATTCAAGCCTCATTTTGCATAT
>NZIM01000062.1 GCA_002691585.1 Legionellales bacterium | reverse complement strand
TACTATTAAAAAAGGAATGCACATTGTAATGATAATATACGCCTTAAAATTACCCAGAGTGAAATGACCGATAAGTATACTAATGATGAAAGGAATTATAAATTTAATGAATCCATAACTTCCTAGGCCAATTCCCTTTAAAGCCAATGGTAACCTTTTTTGAATCTCCACAGCAGATATCGTCATGAGTATGGATGCTGATCCAAATTGTATTAAACCAGCAAATATGAAAACAACATTGTTATAATGAAGAAATGTTACAATGAATAGTAGTAGACTAAAGACAATCAAACTACAGCAGCTATAAAATATCATTGTTAAAGAGAAATGTTTTGTGATTTTTGGAATCATAAGCCGAGAAAGTGTACTGGTTAAAGCAGCTGCCATACAAAACAAAGAAAATTGTCTTACAGTGAAATGATGAGCATTTTGAAGATACATTGAACTAAAAGAAATCAAATCTATTAATAAAGATAAACCCAACCCGCAAATTACTGATAAACATATTATGTCGAATCTAGACACCATTCCATAAATCGACGTATTTTTTTGATCAACAACCTGACCATCAACAAAAGCATACTGTCGAAATTGAAGTAAAATTAGTGACAATAGTATTAAAAACAAGAATAAAAAACGCCAATGTGTATAGTCCACAATATATCCAGAAATAATTGGCATGACTAATGGACTTAAAGTAGATATTGCACTGACATAACTAACAGTTCCGATTAATAAATCAGGCTTTTGGTAACAATGATTGGCAATTGAAAAACTTCCCATCATAATTAACGCGCCACATGCAACGCCACTTAGTAATCGACCAATTAAAAAGATATGATATGTTGGTGCTACAAGACATATGAGCATAGAGCATACATAGAGATATATGATGTTTTTTGATAAAGCATAAATTGAATCATTGTGTAGATTTAGTGCAATTATAAGTTGTGTTAGCGCACTCGTAAAAAGAAAAAAAGCACTGATCCACTGGATTGTGGAATCAGAATGAACAAACTGTACGTTGATGATGGGTAATGCTGGTAATAATAGGTCAACTGGTGCCAGAGCATTTAAAAAAATTAAAGAAAATCCAATAATGTTAAAATTCATACGTTAGTTATACAACTCGATAAAGGGTGCTATTTTTTTTATATCTTGACCTGATCTGATCAATTTTGGCTGATTTTGAAGCATATCTATAATTGTTGATGGCTTATTCATACATCCGTGTTGTAGTTTTAACCAGTATTCAACGAATGGAGATATATTTCTAATCACATCCATATCATCTTCTAAATGCTCAATACTCTGTATAATCAATGGTGAGTCACAAGCATCTAAAATTTGGTTTAATAACTGGTGATGAGGGATTCGTACACCAACCACGCTTCTAGATTTCATTTTCAACTTTTTTAAAGTTGTCTGATGAGCTGGTAAAATAAATGTAATTGATGCTGGTACTACAGCATTTAAAATTCGATAATTCATTGTATCAACATGCATTAATTCACTAGCCTGAGAAATGTCTTTACACAAAAACGTTAAAGGTCTAATTTTATCTATGGCATCCTGGAGTTTAATGAGTAATTTTACGGCATCTTTATTTGACGGAATACAACATGCACAGTAATACGTGTCTGTTGGCAGAATTACAATTTTTCCATCTACAAGTGCTTTAATAATATGTTGAACCTGAGCAACACTTGGATGGTATTGGTTTACATCGATGATCTTCATAGCTTTCAAAAATATTCTTAATTATAACCTAAATTGCAATTTAAGTCATTAAATATTCAATAAAAATTCATTATATCTATAATTCACATGACTATTGTCCGATTAATTTATATTGCTGGTTAAAATAAATTCTGATAATCTTCAATCATGGTTTCTGTTTTACATTTTTTACCTCTACTATTATTTTTCACATCATATAAGTTTTTTGACATCTATGTTGCTACTTCAACATTAATGGTATCTAGCAGTATTTCATTTGCAATGTGCTGGTTTATACAAAAAAAAATAATTTCTTCAGATTTGATTGTGCTTTGTTTCATTTTGGCTTGTGGATCAGCGACTTTACTATTTAAAAATCCATTGTTCATAAAATGGAAAGTTACTGTTATTTTTTGGCTGATCAGTGTTGGAATGACATTAAACTTCATGCTTAAAAATAAACCTGCAAGTTATATGCTTTTAAATGATAAGATAGACATGCCTATATCTAATTGGCAATCAGTTGATTTAATGATTATTTTCTATGCATTTTTAATGGGTCTTATTAATTGGACGGTGTTTCATTATTTATCAGAATCTGCGTGGGTCAATTTCAAAACATTTGGTTTATTAAGTGCTTCCATTATTTTCTCAGTGATTGTTGCATTATATGTTAGCCAGAATGCTGAAGCCATTAGATGACCGATAAAAGAATTACAGAATTAGAACAAATCCTAACTAAAAGATTGCAACCTAGTTATATACACATTGTTGATGATAGTCACCTACACGTTGGTCATGTAGGTGCTGAAGAAGGAAAGCTGCATATCACAATTGAAATTTCATCGGGTAAATTGAATGATATGAAAAGAATTGAACAGCATCGACTGATTTATGAACAAATGAAATCAGTGGAACATCATTTCCATGCCGTGAGTATAAAAATAATTTAGTTCTTTTTTTCAGATATATTTCGAAGATTCTCCTTATCGCTTATATCCATTTTCTCAACAAGACTACTTTTAATATTTCTTAAAATACCCGATCTTAGATCAAGAGTACTTTTTTTATCTTTTAGTTTTTCACCTAATAATAGAGATTTGTTCATGTAATTATCAATTTCTTTACATAAGGATGATTTATCATACTCTGGATTATTTAAATTTTTCATAATCTCACTAAAATCCTCAGTAAGTCCTTCAAATGTATTTTCTGACATAATGTAACCTTATTGTTTTAATTTTTATTTACAAAAACGGCTTAAATCGTGTAAATGATCTAAAACCTCTTGTTGCTTTTTGATTATAGCATTCCATTGATTTAAACTCATTTTTTCTGCAGATGATAAATGTAGATCGTTGCAAGCACTTCTTAATTCCAACCAGTCATCAATTTGAAGACGCACGTTGGAAATTTTATCCGAATTTTTCACAATAATAGAAGTTAACAAAAACCCATCTTTTTGATTAGAATGAATAGTATGACTCAATGATAAATAGTTATTTTCTAAATCATAGTAATCATGATCGAGTTTTTTAAACTGAGTGTTCATATTGATCTCGTTTTTATTACATTATACCATATTTCAGGTATATTAATGAATAGAGTCAGACTCTAAGCAATTGATTTAGCGTAATTAAAAACCTCATCCACATGTCCCGGAATTTTCACATTACGCCACTCTTTATCTAAAACCCCACCCTTTTTTACTAAAAATGTGGAACGTTCGATTCCCATGTATTTACGACCATACATCGATTTTTCCTTATAAACATCAAATAGCTGACAAATTTCTGTGTCTTCATCTGAAATTAACGGGAAAGGTAAGTCATATTTATTTATGAAATTATGGTGACTTTTTAAACTATCTTTTGAGACTCCTATCACCTCTATTCCTAGTTCTAAAAAATCATTATAACGGTCTTTAAAATCATTATTTTCTACAGTACACCCTTTTGTATTATCTTTAGGGTAAAAGAAAATTACAAATGGCTTTTCAAAAAGTTCACTGCATTGAGCTATTTTTGACGTTGATACTGTCTTAAAATCTGGAATTTTTGTTCCTAGTTCTATTGCCATTAGCGTACCCTCCACTCTTAAATTCTAATATTACAATATGTTACCAGAATATATTAAAGCAATCAAAACCGAGTAATAAGCATATATAAAAAGGAATAAAAATATCACGAAGAAGTTGGAGAGTTTTAATAGCATTTCATGAGTGTGAAAAACCTATAATTAACATATATTTGAGTAACGATCATGATTAATGAGTAAAATTTCAAGACAAATTGCCAGGTTATGAGTTAGACGTAAACGTCAGCTTAAAAATTTATAATTGTATTTGTTACGACCCTAACATAATTCCTTTAGTAGAACAGCTAAAACCTAACCTCAAAACACATAGTATATTTCATTCGGACCAACCATCAGAAAAACCTAACGACCCACTAGAATTTAATAAACCAAAAAAATAATTTATATGGTCTATTGATGTAATTCTAGAGCAACTTGAACGTTTGATTTAATCTATTTACTTTTTAATTGTGACAAACTTAGATTTACTTTTTCTCTTCTACACAAGCTAAATAAATAATAACCCATGACACCTGAAAAGAAAGAGGCAAGTAAAATTCCAAATCGTGCACTCATAAGGGTTGTAAGATCATTTTCAAATGAAATTGACGTTATAAACAAACTCATCGTAAACCCAATTCCTGTTAAACATCCCATTCCACATATCATTTTCCAATTGACTTGTTTTGATAAAACAACATAACCTAGTTTTATTGATAACCATGAAAAAAACATAACACCCAACGGTTTTCCAATAAATAACCCAAAGAAAATTCCTAGGCTACAATTATTTAAAATTTCATAAGTTGATATATCGTAAAACTTTACTCCACAATTCATAAATGCAAATACTGGGAGTATTAAATAATAAACCCATGGAAGAAGTTTTTTAATTAGATTCCTAAGTGGTTCCTCCCCTTTTCTATTTTTCATGGGGATAAATAAAGCAACAATAACACCAGCAAGAGTTGCATGGAAGCCTGTAAACAAAATGGCATACCAAAAAAACAATCCTATAAGCAAATATAATGATGTGTTTTCTATTTTTTTAAATTTTAAAAAAATTAATGTAATAAACCACCCGAAAGCAATTGTTAACCAGAAAAAAGAAATGTAATCGGTGTAAAATAATCCAATTACTAAAACTGCACCGATATCATCCACAATTGCTAAAGTGGTTAAATACATTCTTAATTCTTCTGGGAAATCAAAATTTACCATAGAATAAATTGCTAATGAAAATGCAATATCTGTAGCCATGGGAATTGCCCAACCTTTGATATATAGAGGCTCATTCATATTGAAAAAATAATAAATTAAAGCTGGGACAATCATACCGCCTGCAGCTGCAAAAATTGGTAAAAGAACTTTATTTGGATTTCTCAGTGGGCCTTCAAGATATGATTCTTTAATCTCTAATCCAATTAAAAAGAAAAAGAGCGCCATTAACCCTTCATTCACAAAAACTAAAAATGTCTTATCAATTAAATTAACACCGAAATTAAAAACAATAGGAATATTTTCGATACTTTGATATATGCTACTCCATGACGAATTGTTAATTAGCAACGCAAGAAAACATGCAACTATCATTGCATAACCCGATTTTATAACTACAGAGTCAATTGATTTCACAGTTTGATTTCCTTAACGCAATGCGTAATCTATAGAATAATAATAGTGGAAATAAGAAATTGTGTCACGATACTATTGAAAAAAAATCACAAATAGAATATTATTAAAACATGAAAATAAACTTCATTATTTTTAGAGAAAAAAATGTTACCAAATAAACACAACGAAAAAGAACCTCTTTTTGAACAGCACTCTCCTGAAAAATCATCCTCTTTTGAATTTATTTGGCAAAGTGCCAAAATATTTTGGTTTGATGCAGCGCCAGAAGAGCTGTGGGATCGGTATTTTGATTTACTAAGACTGTTTGTTTTGCTTCTTGGTTCAGCTGTCTGTGCATATTTTTTCACACTTAATATGGGTATCTTGATGGAGGCATATCAAGTTGGGCTTTTGGAACCGCTGATATCGAGTACTATAACCCTACTCACTCTAATGGTTGCGAACACTTGGTTTGAAGTTACTTATATGAATTATGCAAAACTTCTTTCTTTTAAATGGAGATGGACCATACAAAATACGCTTTCTAAATTATTTTTAGACAGAGAAAGAAATATTTATTCACTTCAAAAACAAAGAGATCCCAATATCAATAGTGATGAAAGTAATCAAGAAAACAAGCCAGTTGACATTGGTAACTCTGTTATTAACTTAGGTCCAGATGTTGTTGCTGGTTTTTTTGAAATCATCGCTGTCTTTATGTCCTGTGTAATCCAATTACTTTCTGCTTCAGCCATTCTCATTCAAGTTAATGTTTATTTACCATTTATCATGTTAGCCATATGTTCATCCATCATATTAGTTGTTCATTTGTACTCATTGAATCTTATTGAGCCAAATGAAAAAGGAGAGATAATTCGCCAAGAAGTACTTACTCTTCTTAACCAAGCGGGTAATGATACAATGGTACAACGAGAAAATACACGTCAAACACTTGAGAACATCGTAGACGATCGTAATGCAGATTTCTGGGAAGCTAAATTTAAGTATTACAAAATAAAATATTATTTTGATTTAGCAAATGAATTTAGCAATCAGTTTTCAATTAACGGTGCTTTTATATTCTTTGCACCCATTGCATTTAGTTTAAAATGGTCTTTCCGACACTTTTTCATGACAGCTGAAGCAGTTTCACAGTTTGCTCAACACACAATGAAACTAAATTTATACCATACACAATGGATTCAGATGAGCACAAAAGCCAAGATGGTTCAATCTGCATTAAATCTTATGGGTGTAAGTGATATTTCAGTATCAAAAGAGGAACATGCAAAGAACTCGCGTGATATTAAATTTCATCGAAATAAAAACCCAAGTGACAATAGTATAAAAGTTGAGTTAGATACGCAAACACCTACTTTTCTAAATGGAGCATCAGTTAAGTTCACAAGTCGATGGACTACACTTAGAGGTCCGAGTGGATGTGGAAAATCAACTCTTTTTGGAGCTCTTGTTGGCACAAGATCTGATTGCAAAGGAAGTATATCGATACCTTTTGATTACAAAGAAGGCAAAATATGGTACCTAGGTAAGAACTCTTTAGCTGCTCTTGCAAATATTCAAGCATTAAAAATTAAAGATTTTATACTTTCTGATATTAACTTTAAATGGTCAAAAAAGAAAAATTTCACACCCTTTTTAGATTATGCATCTCATATGAATGAAGATCAGAAAAAAGATATTTGCGAAAAAATCAATGAATATTTAAAGGCTCTTGACATAAGCCATCTTATTAGTACACAAGATAACACTATGAAATCACTTGCCAGCTCAGATGGACAAAAAGATCGATTATCTATAATGACATTGTTAATGAGAAATTATATTACTAAAAAATACCCAGAATTACTTAATGAAGATTATAAATCAGAACCTGAGATAGTAATTCTTGATGAATCATTATCTGGTATATCTGGCCTTGCTTTAACACGTACATATAATCTAATACATAATGAGTTTAATGAAAATGAAAGTCTCAAATTTATTGTTGTAACACACAGAAACGATGATCTAGCAGAAATTAATAGGATATGTAATGATAGTGGACATTTACATGTAACCTCAACTGAGAAAGGCTTCTCATTAACATAACATCATTGAAGAAACGGGGCGTGGCGCAGTCTGGTAGCGTACTTGCATGGGGCGCAAGAGGTCGC
>NZIM01000061.1 GCA_002691585.1 Legionellales bacterium | reverse complement strand
GGAAATCTATATGTTTTCCTTATTGTTTTTTTCGTTGCCTCACCAGGTACATATCATTACAAAAACCTATTTTTTATTCTAATAAGTACAGCTTTTTTTGTGGAAAGTCGGGTCATTTTGCTTTTTAAACATGCTGTGTACCTGCTACAATGTTATTCAATGCTTTAAAATAGCAGGTGAATAAAGGCAAAAACGTTAGCAGGGACTGGTCGTGTCTTAAAAATAGCAGGTGAATATAGGGTTTACTCAGTAGTCTACAGATCGTCCTATATACGACATATAGGTGGAGGTCATTTTAAACTATTAATTTTGTACTAGCAAAAAACTAGTCTTGATAGAGATCAGCTTACATAGGTCAATATAGCAGGGGTACAGGCTTTCTTCATGAACCCAGACTTGGTAGAATACTGAAAATATATAGATGGCGTGTTAGGGCGATTTTTTGGTATACTTTTGCTATAAATTTTTCTTGATAGGGAAGCAAAAAGAATACAAAACTTCAGACTAAGAGGGTTTTGAAAAACTAATAGGGAAAAAAATATTGAGTTGACTACAGAGTTTGAATTTTCACTTTTGAAAGAGGTCATTTTTAAGGAATGTTTAACAAAAAAAATATACCAATACTATATCTATGTTGGTTTTTATATTTAATAGGATATACAATATATTACTACTAAAAAAAGACTTATATATGTAATGTATATAAAAATTAGAATAAAAATAAAACCATATATAACCATTTACTTTCTACAATAAAATGGGCGCTGGTAATTCAAAAAATGAAAATGCTAAACCAGAATCATGTATTGAATGCGATCTTATGGATTCAATGGTAGATGCAGTTTGTGATGCAGTATCAGAAAAAATTATTGAATCCAATCCAAACGATGCAAATGATGAGGAAACTGTTAAATGCAATAACAAGTTGATTGTTGATTTAAGAAAAAATGTTAGAGAGTTTGTCATAGAAGCAAAAGAATTTCAAAAGTATTTCAATAACAAAACTGAAGAATTAAAATATTCTCTTGAAACTCTTGACAAAGAGGAAACAGAAAAAATACATGATGAGGTATATGAAAAATTATTATCAAAAAAACTAAAAAAAATTGCTTTAGTAAAACAATTAGATGCACTGGGTAAGGATGGCAAACGACAAGCAATAGAAGATCTTAAGAGCATATTATTTAAAGGTAAAAGTGTGTTAAATAATATAAATGAAAAAGATGAAGAATGTTTCTGGTGTGTGGAAACAGTAACAAAAATGACATCAGAATTACTTGCATGGATAAAAAAATTAATGGATTGGTTTTTTGAAAAAGTTCTAAAAACGTTTAAATGGTGCACGTTAAGTTTGGGTAATGTAGGTAAATGTGTTTTAATTGGTGCTGCTGTTGCATTACTTGTGATTGCAATCATATGTCAGGCAAAAACAAATTACAAAACTGTTTTGGAAAGTGAGTATAATAGTAAGTCAATGGGGAAAAATGAGAACATAATGGTGCTAGAAAGAAGATCCCGAGGGTGGAAAACTGGAAATGATGTATTTGGGGTAAGTTTAGCTAAACCAGTTGTTCAAACCGGTTTAAATTGGTTTACAAACTTCCTCAAAATAAAAGAGATAGAAGCCCCTGAGTTTACAGAAAAGGTAGTAGATATAAGAGAAGATAACTTTGGAGGATATTTTTGGTCAAATGCTTGTCCATATCTTGTTTACAGTGGAAGATTTGTTAGACATATTCCTGTATTAAAAGATATTATGTATGTTCTAGATGGACGTTTTTTAACAGACACTGTTGGTTTTGAAAATATGAGTTATTCTGAGCTTTTATATAATTTTGGCTATGACAGCTCCCGTCTATTAATTGGATTAAACACAGAGCCGATACTGGTAAAATATTTTACTTTCGCTCAAACCAGCACAAATTGGTATCATGGAATGCATACATGTGGTTCTTTATTAACTATTGGAACAGCATATGCGAGTCCTGCAGCTCTAATAAATCCTTATGCACAAATGGCAGTATTGGGAGGTAATCTTTATTGGGAAATGACAGTTGGTATGGATATGAGAAATTATGCAATAGCAGTTATGGAAAGAAATATTCTTAGACCATTGTTATTGAAATCAATAAAAAAGATTTTTGGAACTAAATCAGAAAAATGGGTCGATAGATTAGATGCGATGGCAGAAATTGTTTCCACTGGACAACAAGTATTTTTTATGTATAAAGGTTTAACAAATCCAAGACAAATCAGTATGAATTTTGTGCGCTCTGCAATCAAACTAAAAAAGATGGAAGACATGGAAGTGAAAACATTAGGTGATAAAGCCGAGGCAAAGTTAAAGCAAATAGTAGATAAACAAGAAAAAATGTTAAAAAACCAAAATGAATTGCTAGAAAAAATGGAAAATTTAACAACCGAATTATATAATACACACAAAGAGGTTCAAGAAGCCAGTAACAGAGCCCAAGAATTTGAAATAAAATTAGTTAAATTACAAGACGATTATGCTACAAAAATAATGGAAGAACAAGATAAAGATACTAAAGAAATATTAGAGATAAATAAGAAACATCAAGCAGAGGTTAAACGTCAGTTAAGTATTATGAAAAATTATATAGTAAATGGATTGCAGAAAATTGCAAACAATACAGAAAAAATGGCAGAAAGTGAAAAAATACAAGATGAGGTTGCAAAAGAAAGATTAAAGAAAACTTATTTATTACAATACATAGAGAGTCTTAGTCAATTCAAACTTGAAGACGGTAAAATTTTTACAAAGGTCAGTGAAGAAGAATGGAGACTTACCAAAGATGAAGAAATCTTAGTGTGGGTAAAGAAGAGAAAAGATGAACGTAATGAAATTTATGCAGAATGGTCAGCATTGAGAGAAGGGAATATGCCAGAAGTACCAGAAAAACAAAAAGAAAAAATTATAGGGTCTTTTTATGCTTATAAAGACACAACTCAATACACAGTGAAAAAAGCAAGAGAAGAATTGATAAACACTTTATTAAATGGGATGTCAGAAAATGATAAACAATTTCAAAAACGGATGATTTCTGTAGAAGAATATAATCAAAATATTCCTGGATTTATTCATTATTATAACTTAAAACCGGGTCCAAAATTAAAATTTTAACAATAATTATAATTCTTTATATTTTAATTTATTTGTATTTTTTTTATTAGCTAATTGATAAAAATAATAATTCCCATATAAGTTGGTAGTGACGGCTGTAACGAGTGTACTAAGACCAACAAACTTTAATGTGACATTGACAACATAACCAATTAACTGCCACATATTTTTAATTTAATAAAAAATATAAATATGAATTTATTTTTAATTGACATGATACTTGAACAATCTGCATCAGGCATGTGTGACAAACATGTTGTAAAAATGATATTGGAGACTGCACAAGTGTTATGGTGTGCTTGGCATTTACACAAACCTGATTTGACATTTATGGAAGAATTATATAACATAAAACCATATAAGAAAACTCATATTAATCATCCAATATCCATTTGGATTAGATCACATCCACAACATTATGAGTATGCAGTGAGATATGGTCTTTTATTATGTCATGAGTACACTAGAAGATATGGCAAAGTACATAAGACACAAGCACACATGGAACTATTGTTCTGGCTTGGTTATCCAAACATTGAATGTGAAGTATCTCCACCAAAAACAAAAAAAGTTACTGTTAAGGCTACTCACAACATTCCTGGTGATTTAGAGTATTTTCCTATGTGTTTTGCTGAAGAGTATATTGTAAGAGATGCTTCAGGCAATGTGTTAGGTGTAGAGTCATACAGAAATTACTATCAATCAAAACAGGATAAATTTAAAATGGTTTGGAAAACAGATATTCCAACTTGGTTTACAAAAATCTAAATCTTGTTCTTATTTTTTTTAGTTTTATATAAAAATATATAAGTATTAAACACAGAAAAAATAATATTCTGGCATCTATATAAGGTATATACATTTTTAAAATTAATTTATCCTATTTATAGTTTTATCGTCTATGTTTCAAAGCATTCACTTCAGTGCTTAATCTATTCACTTCTCTCGTTAATCTGTTTATTTCATTTTCCATAAAAAATAATTTTTGCAACCGACTTTGAAAAGACATGAGTTGAGCTTTGAAGTTCATAAATTCCTGAGCAGCCCCTTTCATCATACTTAATGCTCTTTGCGCCATTTTCATTGCTGAATTTTTGGCATCGTCTACTGTTTTTTTTGAAGGAAGGTTCCACCCTACTTCCATTGGTTCATGTGCAAAATTTTCTCTTTGCTGTCTTTCCATTTTAAATGTTATAAAGTTTTAATATACATATAATTTATAGTTAAGAAAATTTTAATTTTTTTCTCCACTTTGCAAAAGGATTGCTACCAGTTGGTGGTCTTTTCTTGATAGCATTAACTTTGAATAAATCTTTTGGATTCTTCACAATCCTTTCTAAAATTCTTAATAATGGAGTCTTTAACTGTTTGTTCATGTAATATTCCCTATCAACCATGTATTTACCATCTGTAATATCTTTGGGCACACATGCTCTTTTAGATATCATTGCAGATCCTGCATAAATAACAAATTCTACTCTATCACCAGCAACTGGTGCCATAACAGGATCCTTTTTTGCTAATTTTAATGCCAGTTCAACATGAGGGGCTTTTGCAGTATATTCTTCTGGTGGTCTGCTCAATTTCTTAGTCATAGTAAACATATTCAATGGTATCTTATCCTTGTACAAATCTTTCACAGTATTATGAACAATGTCACAACCTTTTTTAATATCTCCATCTATAATTACTGCATTAAGCAATTTTTTCTGTGTGTCTACTAATAAAGGTGCAAAATCTCTTCTCACTGCTTCAATTCCTTTTAAATGTAGTTTTGGTGGAAGTCCAGGTTCAAATTTTAGACCTGCATACCTTTTCTTTTTTAACAATAGATATGGGCTGTATGTCTTCTCATACTCCAAAAATACAGGTGGGAGGAAAAACTGTGTTACATAGTCAGCCATAACTTCACCCATTTTATGGGCATTATTTATTAATTCTTCTTTTGTTTTCCCATCTACAAGTGATCTAGGCATACTTACAAAAACAGAGTCAGTATCTCCATATATGCATTTACATCCAGCACCATTTTTACCCCAATCTGTGTGGTTTTCTATAATGGATTTAGTTTTAAGAGTCAACCCTCTTCCATACTTTGTAACACTTGATGCTATAGTCTTACATGGTAAAAACCCAACAGATGCACCTGTGAAGCCATAAATAGAATTAGCAACAACTTTAAGACCTAACTGTCTCCCATTATAGACATTATACATGGTTGAATGGGGTTTCTCTTTCTTCATCATTTTTTTTACTTTCTTCCTTTCTGCCAAAATAGTCTCCAACATTTCTGTTAATAGACCAACTCTTGTTTCTTTAGTAACAAATGATGGATTTTTAGGGTTAAATGTTGTAACTAATTTACCATCTACTAATTCATAGTCTGGGATAGTTCTTACATCTTTATCTTCTTCCCATCCCATTTCCTTTATTTTTTCTCTAGATACTAATGTTTCATAGGACATATTGAGTGCTTGCATGATTGATGGATATAAACTTGCAAAGTCTAGACATGATACTGCATCTTTATAAAATCCAGCATCAGGATCTACAACTACAGCTCCTTCAAATGACTGATCAGCATTTGGGTTTGGTTTTACTCTGGGGATAAAATAATTATGTTTTTTTGCATACCTTATCATCAAGGCTACAGTCCTAATACCTTGCCCTCTATCCATTACATCTTTTACTGATATACCAGTAACATTAGCCATTTGTAAGATTACCATGAGTTTACACAGTTTTTCTAATAAAGCATGTACTAACCATGCATCTTTCAAACAATATACTGCTAATTCCAACCTTCCATCCTGTGTTTTATATTTTGGATAAATATGAGCATAATCCATAGGCACTTTTTTAGTTCCTAAATATTTTTCTGCTAAATTATCTAATTTGTATGATGATTCATTATGTTGATCTTTCATAATATCATATGAATCCAATACAACTCTGCCTGGTATGATTAATTTAAATTTTTCCATTGTACCTTTTTGTGATGATGAAAATGAACTTTTTTTAATGTATGTATTTGATTTTCTTAACCTACTCCAATTCAGTTGCATACTACTTTTATTTAATTTGTTCCATCTTGAAATCAAATAGTCATTATCAAACCTGTTTACATTGTGCCCTTGAATAAAATCAACATCTTTTTTAACACAAAACTGTATGAAATCATTAATAAGTTGAAACTCATTATCATGTACAAAAACTTGTGCTTTAGATGCTTCAAACCCTTCTACATCATATAATTTATCTTGTTCAACATGTTTATTGGGACATAACATCCATACATAATAATGTAGTTCTGATCCCATTGTAAGTGTAGCTCCAATAGTGATAACAGGATCTTTATCTGCAGATGGAAAATCAAATTTACCAGTATTACCTCTTGGAGGTGGCAAAGACTCAATGTCATAAGAGAGAATTCTCCATGGTGCAACACCTTCTTGATCAATAGGTTTCAATGTACCTTCAAATTCATGATCACATGTTGTTATTTTATTTTTTTTCCTTTCAGATGAACTATTCATGACTTCAAACCATGAACAAGAAAACCAATCATTCTCAATAAAATGCTGCAGACTGTAGTCTACTTGATCATTGTAAACAGTATGTTCTTCCAGTTGAACACTCTCCATTTTTACATTGTTAAGTACATAATGCTTACTTAAATCAATAGGAGATTCAACTTCTCTGTAACTAATTGAATTTGGACTTGCTACTATCTGTTCTTTACCAGTAACAATTTTTTTAACCATATAATAATCATATATGTTTTTACATATGATTTTCAAAAATGATTTTTTCTTATATTCATTATAATATAAAACATCCTGCCCTTCTAACAATTCAAACTTGATGTTATGTGACATGTTATCATAATACAAATTTGATTTAGATCTCATCACTTTCCCTTTTAAAGTATTCAGTTTCTTACAAAACTTTATCTGTTTTATTATTTTATCCACCTTTTCTTTCAATCCATTACTGTTCTCCACAATTAAAAAGGGAGTGACATTATCTAGAACAACAGCAATAGATTCATTTTCTTTTGTTCTTCCCACAACAATTATTTTGTTGTTTTCTCTTATTGTTTCAAGGTGCTGAAATTTCATTTTGTTTATATAAATATATTTTGTTTATATACTTATATTATGGAACCTCTTTTGTTACCAACAACTTCTTATATGATTAATTTGGAGAAATTAGAAAGAGAGAAAGCTATGCAGAGGCATCAGAGAATAATTTTTTACCATGTAGCAGCAATTATAGCTATGGTGCTTGTCATTTTTTTAATGTTATATTTTCATAAAAATTAGCTATAAAAAATAGCTATAAAAAAATTAGCTATAAGACATTGCCCACGTGCTCAATAGGTAGATAAAATAGATATTGACAACTATAAAAATATAAACTTAAATTAAAATAATAAATGCAACAAAGTTTTGAATCTATTTTCTATGATGCAAGGAACTCATACAAAAAGAAAGAGCAAAAAATGGGCAAGGAAAGAAAAGAAAAAAAAAAGAAACATTCAGAAAAAAATTATAATTTCAAAACTTCAGAAATCTATGCAAGACCAGTTGATGGCTATAAAACAGTGCAATTCTATTCCAGATCCAAATCAACAGATGCAAAATATCTTTCAACAATGCAACCATATGAACTATACATTGATGGGAGAAGATACATGTCTATGGAACACTACTTTCAAGCCCAAAAATATCCAGCAGATAAAAGATATTTATTTGAAAAAAATGGAAAATATAAGACACCTAAAGAAGCTAAATCAGCAGGTTCTAAAACAGGCATGAAAAAAAATGGTGAAGTATTGAATTTAAAAAAGTGGAATGGTTTGTGCTCTGAATATACAAATGAATTTTTGAGAGTAAGAGTGATGAAGAAAGCTATATGGGCTAGATTCAAACAAGATAAAAGATTCAGAGATATCATATGTACACCAAAAACATTTTTTATTCATTATGAAAAAAAAAGAGGCAAATTCAATCCAAAAAAAATTCCTGCATGGGGCTCATACAAATCAAAAGAAGGAGGTTGGTGTGGATTGAATATTTTAGGTTTGTTATACTTGGAAATTGCCAGATTTCATGATATACCAGATTGGTTGGAAAAAGATGGTAAATTGAATTGGAAAAGAGAAGTATGGGTTGAAGGAAATGCTCCATTTAAACCTTGGAGAAAAGGACATCCATTGATACCACATAGGGCAATTGTACCTAGAAGGGAATGGAAATATGGTGGGTTTGTTTATGTTGAAGAGTATAAAGTATGTGTTGATTCATCAATAATATTACATTGTTAAAATTTTAGTCTCTCAGTAACAACAGGTTTTTTTTTTATTTTTTCTATTTTTTCTACAATATCTTCTTTTTCTTCAAAACATAATTTTTCTTGTCTATTTTTATACCTAAGTTCTTTTGTCATATTTTTTTTATAAAATGTCATCAGTTTGGAACCAAATTTAGTTTTTGATATAAGCTTTGAAAATGTTTCAATCAGCTCATCTGCATCACCAGATTGACCTAATTTGTCTAAGTAGTATAGATTGCATTTTAATGTATCTACTTCCATTTTCATACTATCGTTATATTTGACCCTCTCATAACCGTTTATATTTCTTTCCATTTCATTGATAAGACCATTTATTTGCTCTTTCAACGTTGGTAAATCTTCTTCCCTAGTAATGAATTTTTTGATGCATTCTTTATCCTTTGTAATTTGGGTCGAGTTAAGTTTTCTTATAGGTCTACCTACGTGTCTTCTATACCATGTTACCAAACGATGGCATCTAATACAATAAAAACTATAACCATTTGTTTTGGCAACTTCTTCTACTTTTTTTAATATATTATTCGTTACATCACTATTCCTACGACACATAAGTCCTTTTTCATCACAATCTTCATTATCTTCTACAATCATTATACATGCAAATACATTCAACAGATCATCTATCTTTGCTTTGTCTGGATTTGTTACATTTGCTCTTGTCAGTATATTTAAATGTTGGATGACAATATCTACTGTACGGTCTCTAATGAAATCTTTTACATCGTGATATGAAGCTTGATTATAAGTATCCTTCCCCAGTCTTTCCATTTTTGTCTTATGAAATTCAAAAAAGCGTATCATTATAGAAACAATGGTTTTTTTTTCATTAACGTTTTTGGATTTAAATATAGCATGTATTTGTTGTAATTCGGGCTTTACATTTACAATAGGAACTTTTGTTTTCTCAAGAGGTGATTCTGTATTGATATTATACACTTTATTATCATTTTTCTTATCAATTTTCTCATTTTCATCTAAAATTTTTATAGCTTCTGTAATTTTTGTTTCCATAACTTGAATAATTTTACACACAGCTCCATTTTCATAACAATTCATTTTGTATAAATCCATTGTTTTTTATAATACTTTTTATTTATTTCGTATATAAGTATTTTATAGAATTTAAAATAATGGAACCATTCAGCATACTTCTAATAGGCATAGGTGCAAGTACTTTTTTATCACAAACAATATCCCTAACAAATATGATTTCAAAATCGAACAAAAAAAAACCAGTGAAAAAATCAAATAATTTAAAGTTTATCGATGTTTAGTCTATACTTTATTTTTACTTATTAAAATAGATAATGCCGTAAGAACAGTGGTTGTAAGAACAACGGACTCTCTTGTAGCGCCAAAGAAAAACGAAACAGACGATAACATCACTATGTCATAAATTTCTTTTATTAAAGGTGAATTAAAAACAGTACCAATATATATGTTATTTGGATTATCTCTTTCATCTTCTAAATTATCAAAGTTCAACCTTTGAATTCTGACATCTCTTTCTTTAAAACACCAATAAATCTTATCGTCAACTATTTCTGTTTTTACAAATCTTCCAGCAACCATAATGGCTATTTTTATGGTGTAAATACTTATTAAAAATGCAAACATGACAGTGTATTTTTGGAAATCAATGAAAAATAAAGAAATATAAGCAAATGAATAGATAATCACGTACAATATAAATTTTTCATTAGTCATTTTAATAGGAAATAACCAATTATCAAAAATATTTTCTGCGACTTTTATTTCTTGATGTACATTTATTACATCTACAATTATTCCCAATAAAGGTATACTTACATCAAAATGAATGTTATTTGTGGAATAATTTTCTCCTAAGACTAAAAACCCAATGATTATTGAGACTGAAGATGTCAAATAGTCTATTCTAGATTTTTGATTGAAAATGGTTATCAAAATGTTCATTAAAATTATAAAACACAAAAGCAAATAATTATCATTTTTACTTTTTATAAGCGCGAGTACAAATATAATTATATAGATAATATATTTAATATATTCCATATAGAGTATAAATATAATATTATATAGTACTATAGAGCAATGTATGCATTCAAATGGAAAAGAAAATTAGGAATATTAAATTTGGAAGAGAGAGTGATACCACAATCATTAATTTATAGTAATGATTTAAATAAAGATATGGATAGAACGTTTCCTACTAATAAATTTTTTACACCTGAAATAAAATTAAAGATAAAGAATATTTTATTGAATTATATAGAGGTAAACAGCGCGATGGATTATTTTCAAGGGTTGTGTTACATAACGTATACATTATACTATGTATTTTCAAAGGATAAAAATACTGCAGAAATGAATACGTTTTATGCATTGCACAAAATAATTGCACCCATAAGACCTTGCATACCTCTTGACGAAGATGATATTGGACCACCATCATTTATTTCCAATCTATCAAAAGTTATTATATTAAAAATTTCAGAAGAAAAAATAGATTTAGCTGAAAAATTGAATGAATTGGATATTGTCAAAATATTTGTAGTACAAGGTATGCCAGCTTTATTTGCTAATTGGTATGATCTTGATAGTGTTATACATTTATGGGATTATATCATCGATACAACCGCCGTAAAGATGTTTGATAATGTAATTGAGTTCTTTACAGCGTACTTTTTGTCTTATGAAAAAATAATAATGAATTTTCAATTGGAAAAAATATTACAGTTGTTGCAATCTCGTACAAATTTAGGTAAAATTTTACAACAGTTAAAGTATAAAAAGTATTATAAAAATATATAATTTTTATTTAAATGTTTTTTAGATGTATATTTTGTTTTGTTTTTATTGGTCTAACAAATGCGTACAATACTACTCATGAGTTGTTTATGAGAATAGAGTCATTATGTGCCAAGCATGTTGAATATACATGTAAATATCACGATGAAATATTGGTTGTTGATTGGAATATGAAGCAAAAACGACACATTTTGTGGAATTTTAATGAGCATGCTAGGGAATTAATTACAGGTGAATTGGCATTACACATGATGTATGAATTACCTAAGATTAAACCGTTAAATAGAATTACTATAATACCTGTATTAAATGTATGGGGAAGAACAAGGGCATTTAAAGATAGTTGTCAAAGAAAAAATAAAAATGGCATTGATATCAATAGAAATTTTTGGTCAAAAAATAATCATAAAAAATACAAGAAGTATTCAGAGGAATATGAAGGTATACAAGCTATATCTCAAAAAGAATCTATTTTATTATCTAAACTGTTAATGGACGGTGTTAAACGTTATATAAACGTACATTCTGGTGAATTTTCAATATATATGCCATATGATGGTAGGTATACAAAACCAAATAATTATGATATTATGTACAATAACATTCACAAATGGTCTAAACTTTGCCCAGGTTGTAATGTTGGTCAAGCCGCAGTAACATCTTTTTATAGAGCTTATGGAACTAGCGTTGATTGGGCAGTAGATAATGGTGTTGATGAGGCATATACTTTTGAAATATATGGTAAAAACAGTGCAAGTTGTAGAGACATGTTTAATCCAAAAAACCCTTACAGTTTTTTGAAAAAATGGGCTAACATATTAAAATTGACTTTGAACTAACTAACCATATAGAGTATATAAAATATAAAATATAAAACAAAATGGAAACAGATTATATCATTTTTACATTAACTTTTGTAATTTTAATAGTTTTTTCGGTTATTGGTGGTTTAGACATGTTGGAGACTCATTGGTTTAACATTGGACCCTCAGATGATTTAACTTTTTTTAATGCTAAAATAAACACCACTGTTAAATACATATATGTTTTAATATTTTTGGCATGTATACATGTTATAAATGCTATTGGTGAGTTTTATGTTGATAGTTGGTATACAAGTCATGTTCATGGTATTAAATATCAAAAATTTCAAACGGAATATTTGTTTAGAATGACAGTATGTTGGAGAGTTTATAAAATGACAATGTTTTTAATTCAGATACATATTGCTATGTCGCAATTTGATCTTTGGCTAATTGCTTTGGCTTTTGATATTGTTGCATATACAATTTTAACTGTTAGAGAGGAGAAAACACATGACGATAAGTCATTTACTGACGAAGAAATAAAACAACTAAAACGATTGTGTCTAAAATCAGTGTAAAATTGGTTCAATAAGATCAAAGAAAAAAGATGTTATTTGAACAAGATCATGTTTCTCATAATATGATCTAATAAACAAACCAAAACGATCCCACAGCTCGTCTAATTCGGATGAGGATTTTATTATTGATATCTGTCTAACATAAAAGCATATATGAAATAAATTTAACAGATGATCAGAATATAACCCGGTTGTATTTTTTTGTAATAAAAGTATGTAATTAACATTTTGTTTATTTGGATCTATATATTTTTCTGATTTATCTACCATAATTTTATGCTCTTTCCATAAATAAAATACTATAACATTTCTTATATCAGACAAGGAAATTTTCTCTATCCATGGTTCTTTTTTTACAGAATTTACAACCATTATGCTATAATCCGTTTTGGTATCACTGATGGCGTTTACAATGGGGAAAACATCTAATTGTTCAAGAGCGGAAAGTTGTGCAAAAAAATGCTTCATACTATTCAATGATTTTTTTGAACGTATGAGATTTATTAATTCGTATGTTTTTTCTTTGTATGAGTTACTCATTTGGATTTATTACACATTTTTCTTTATATATATAGAATGTTTGTGGATCATCCAATGGTCCAAATTCTTTTTCCACTAAAGGTTTAATTACCTTCCACAATTTAAAAACGTCAATCAAAAGTTTTGTTCTCATTTCTTTATCATGAAACAACCAATCTTTGAACGGCAGTGGTGAACATGATATGAGTAGTTTAAAACAATCATAATCGTTATATATTGTATCCCAATCCATTTTTTATGCTAAAAAAACTTTTTATAGATCATTTAATTTGTATACTATAAAAGGTTTTTTGTTATTTGATAAAATGTCATGTAGAATATGTTTTGAAGAAGAAAGCGGTAATAATCTTTTTGTTTCACCATGTGCTTGTAAAGGAGATGCAGGTATGATACATGAAAAATGTTTAAAAAAATGGATTCAGACATCTGACAGAACGACATGTGAAATATGCAATGAAGATTATTGTCAAAAAGATGTTCCTTCGATTCAAATAAAGAAATATATTTCTGGTTGTGTACAATTAGAATGTAATCAGCCAAACTTAAAGTTATTTCTTGCATCTATGATGGTATCCTCTAGTATTTTCCTCACGTCCAATGTATATGATTTAACATTATTTACATCTGTTACCACAGGTGTTATGTATTTTTGTGCCATTGCATTTTTTGTAGGAAAATATTTTGGAAGTGAAAATGTATTTTCTATGGACTCTTTATTAATTTGGAAATTCTCTTTCACAATTTGTTTATTTTTATCTGTTGTTTTTATAAGTTTAAATAATTTTAGCGTTTGCCAAGACCTTTGTTTTGTACAAGAGTTGAAAGCATGCAATGCATCATGTTTTAATTATCATAATATATATAAAGATGAAAGAAATAGTTTGGTAAAATTATTTGTATTTGATTTGATAAATTTAGGCTGTATAATTATTATTAGAGCATTTATTTTATGTCACAAATACAACAAAAAAACTGTCTTTACAAATTATCACGAAGAAGAAAGTCAGGAACCTTTATTACCAGAAGTTTAAGTAAAATCAAGTCTATTTGATCGAAAGACAGCCCCACTTTCTGGCGCAACATTGTTTGCAAATATGTATTCATAACCCATTTCTTCTTTTTCGGTCATATAAACAGCAAAGCCACTGATTACAGCCAATACCAAATATAAAAATGTTGATGATAAACTTAATACTAACCATGTTTGATTTACCTTATACCTATCGTTACATACATCATGACATCCCCAATACCAACACCATGCTATATTAGGTAGATCATCTTTGCCTATGATACATTTTTCTGTAGTTGTATCTGGCGTACCATAATCACATTCTAATTTACCATCTACTGTCTTTGCTTTCAAATTAATTCTCTCTGCTGCTGTCACTAATAATTCACGTTGATTAACATCATAATATGTTTTATCAGCCCAGTCAGGTTTAGATATACCTGCAACAGTACTATCGTAAGCAATTTTTGATGAATTGTCATAGGCATTAAATTTACATTGTTCTATAGACTCTATTTGGAAATCATCATCTTTAATCCAACTTGTATTGTCATATTTGTTTTCAAATCTTGTTGTTGGACATCCAGTTTCCCAATTGGTGTCTAAACATGTTGATGTATTTGTTCCAAATGGTAAATTCCATGTATATGCATATCCAAGCGTATTGATTCTCATAAAACTAAAAATCATAGAAATAACAAAACACAAAACATAAGCCACAGTTGCTACTTTTAACATATTAGAGTTCTTTATTTGCCATCTACTACCTAATGTTATGGTAGCGGCACCAACTCCTCCAGCGAAAGAAAATGCTGCTACTATAGATTCTAATACAGCAAGATCACCAGGTCCATCAGGCTGCCTTAACTCTTCAGTCGCTCCACTGTTAGGATCAAAAACATTTAAATCAAATAAAGTTGGCAAAGACATAAACAAAGCACCAAAAGTTACTAATCCTTGGATGGCACTTACTATTGATAAAGTTAATAGAGAACAATTAGAAGTACCTTGCTGATTTTTCATTTTACATAATATAAAGGAAATAAATACTATTAATTTATTGAATATACAAATCTACTTTTTATTTTCACTCCATCTTCTTTTATATCTTGTTGGTCTCCATTGTTTTCTATTGTGATAAATAGGTCTTGGTTTATTCCATCTCCTTTGGTTTTCAGTCCATTTACTTTCAGTCCATCTTCTTTTCTTTTTAATAACCACTGGTTTAGATTCTTTATAAACATGTATCTCATTGTATATTCTCTTAAAAATATAAATTCCATCTTCTTCTTTTACAAATTGTAATTTACATGGTGGTGTTTTATCTTTGAATATATTTTTTAATATTCTTTCTCCTATAACATCATTATCTGCACTAAATTGAATGTTAGCTTCTCTTACTTCACTGCTTCCTTCAAATTTATAATGTATCATCCTCTTATTATTTCAAATACAGTTATATACTTTGAGTTTTTTATCAGGTTCTTTTTTTATGACTCTGCTTTCACAGTGAACACACTTTATTTTATCCAAGGTGGTTAGTTCAATGCTCTTGTTGCACCTATAGCATATATATTTAACTTTTATTGCATCAACTGCTTGAATGGGACTATATTTTGCTTTTTTCTTTGGAAGAAACAATTCTTTTTGTTGTGATGGTGGTCTTTGCAAATTGTATAACTTTAGAGCATCCATGAGTAAAATGTAATGTAAAAGCTTTTGCTTTTTTTTAATAAAAAAAATGTCTTAATATAGGTACAACACTGGAGAAGGTGTGACATTCACTCTTTAGCTAAAATTTTATTTTTTGACAACTCCACCGACCATTTGTGCATTTAAATTCAATGTCATATTTTATTTTAACTATTCTTCGTTCATTTATTTTTTCCATTTTGCTAGGAATCGATAACATGAAATTAGTACCAATTAAATTTTCTTTCGTTAGTCTTTTATTAAATTGGCTTAATTCCCATGCTAATTTATAGCTATATTGCTTATTATAAAAATAATAATCATTGACTCCGTTTGCATTGATAATAATTTTAAATGTATTTTCAGTTTCTATGTATGTATCATTTACAGTTTGGTTTTTGAATAACGGTATATACAATACTCCATCTTTTTCAAAAATATGCTTCCAATAGAATGAGTCATAATTTCTTTTTTCACCAGTTCCAGAATATATTCTAACATCTCTGACATTGCCTTTCACAGGACTAAAACGAATCATTTCATTAAAATAAAAGTAATTATATAAAGGTATTTTTTTAATTCAAAATGTGTGATAAAGCATTCTTCATTCATGATATACTTGAAAATATGATAAAATGTATACCAGATTATTATGATAAAGATGAAATACATTATATGAAAAAATTGGATGTAAATTTATTTCATAAAGCGCCTGAGATTGTAGATGAATACTGGCACGAGATATATAATCATGTCAGCATTAAATTTTCCGGGGATTCTGATTGGGAGAAAAAGATGTGTGTTATATACAATAAAGGTTATCAAGATTATAAAAAAGAATTTATTCATGTATATTAGAGGCATCTCCAAAATATTTAATAATATAAACTGTCCCTATGCTAATTTCTTCTTGGTCAGGAATCACTTGGACAAATATTGGATTTTCTACTGTAAGTTTCCATTCTTCAATGTTTATTTCCAAAATAGCTGATTCAACATAATAAAAACACTCCTCACATTTATTTGACATTTCCATGTGTATATCATTCATGTTTCCAGGTACATAAGTAGTTGTTGTGTAAAACATTTTTAATAGTTTTTAGTTTATTTTATACTCTTTAATTTCCACTGCATTTCACCATCTTTTAATTCATATGTCCCTTCACCTTCCACAAATGACCATGTACCTCCATGTTCATTAGCTTTTTTTATATAACCACCAACTGGAGGTAACTTAAATCCATCTCTTTCAGCTATTTTTTTACAAACTTCATCAATGTGTTTAAGGTCTTGTTTTATCTCATCTGGTAAATCACTCATACTGTTTTTTTTATTTAAATAGGCAATATATATAGTGCTAATAATATATATTTTTTTATGACCATATGTAACACGTAGGTGCTTGTCATATTATTTTTAGCTAATTATTTTTTAGCTAATTATTTTTTAGCTACATTTTTTTTTGAGAACACACACTTTCATTACACACTACCGTCACACACTACCATTACACACACCCAACACACACAACAAAAATTAAAAACATAAAACAAAAACAAAAAACAAATTGAAAAACAAAAACATGAATGCAACAATAAAAGATACTAAAGAATTTTATTCATTTATCTCACTTCTTCAGTGTTTTGAAGATAATGTAAGGTTTGATTGTGGACCTGAAGGAATTAAAATTATGTGCCTAGCTAATGCAAACACATGTATTATTAAATGCATGTTAACTAATAATTTCTTTGAAGATTATGTATGTGAGAAGCCATTACTTCTTGGATTAAATGTAAAAGTTCTAGGTACTATCTTGAAGAAGGCAAAGAAAGAGGATAGTTTATCTTTAAAGGGAACAGAAGAAATATTAACACTATCTCTTATGGATGGATCAAATATGACATCATATGATTTAAAGTTAATTGATATTGAAATTGATGCACTGGAAATCCCAGAAGTTGACTATAACTTCTCTTGTATGTTAACACCAAGTGTATTAAAAATATGGCAAAGTATGGTCTTGGACATTACTAAGGGAGATTTTGCATTTCAGGCTGTACAAGATGAAAATGATACTTTGATAATAGAAAGTGAAGGTGATATGCAAAAAGTAAAAAGATTGGAAAAATTAAACTTTAATATTTGCAAAGAACCAATGAAATTCTCTTTGGCTCAAAAAAGCATGGTTATTATCACTGGGCTGCATCAATTTAATAAGGAGTTATGTATGTGTTTTCAAAATAACATGCCTATTGAAGTAAGTTTTGATCTTAATGATGAATGTAGCATAGAATGTTGGTTTGCACCACAAATAAGTGATGATGATGATGTAGATATGGATGCTTGAAAAGGATTAATTAAAATAAACCTATATAATAACTTTTTTTTATCTTAAAATGGATACTACAAGTATAGAAATACCTAATACTATTACTGATGATGAAGAAGATGTAAATTTAGACAATATAACTGAAAATACAACACTAAGAAATGAAAATTATAGTAAAGTAAAAACTCAAGATTGGAAAAAATTATGCTGTAAAGCACTAGCAATTTTGATTGCAGTTATTGTCTTTCTAGCAATATTAATGAGATCATGGTCAGATTATGGAACATACATTACACAACATGTATTTCCCCCAAAAGTATATTCAATAAGCACACAATGTCAGTATGAAAGTTCTCATGGTGGATATAAGCAAGACTTTTTTAATGCACCAAAATGTTCATGGTTAAATCAAGTGAATCATGAAGGAAGGTTAGTTGAATACAATCATACTTTACATTATGAAAATGTTGATATTGACTATTCTATTTTGTCTTGCCAACTTGAGAAACCATCCAATTGGTTTGCACAGTTTAATGCAAGAAATCATTTGGTTAACATATCATGGGATGATAATCTTGTATTAAATTATACAGGTAATTTGACAAGATGTTTGGAACTAGTTATTTGGTCTATATAATAAAATATGCATATGTGAAATGGATAAAAGATTATTTTATGCAAATGTAACTTTATGCGTTATAGCAGTAACTTGGATAGGGGTAGCCTTGTATTATAGAAATGATAAAATTACCCCCGATTCTTGTGAGGATGATGAGTGTAAAAAAGATTAATATATTAATCATATAAAAAAATTTATTTAGAATTTTAATTGTTCGGTGTAGTTGTTAATTATTCTCTTGCTCACCCTTCTCCATCTGCTTACAAATATCAAACTAGAAGCATAAACGGATTTGTACGGGTCTGTCGACTCTCGCACTAATTTTATTCTCACATGAAACGAGGGTGATGCCTCACTAAATTTTTCTACCTCATACAAATCTTCATAAGGATCATTTTCAACTTTAACCATATCTCCCTCCTCTAATAGTTCACCAGTTCTGTAATGAGCGACTGGTCCACTACTTATAAATATTACATCCGATGGAAACTTAATGCGATATGGGTCAATATTATCACCCAGCATTTTAAGTAGCAAACTGTACCTATCTATATAATTATCTCGAATTTCTTTCACCTCGTAATTTTTATCATCATTTTTAAGTTTAACAATATCTTGAAGTTGTATTAATTTACCAGTGACATAGGTTGCCATTTGGTAACAAGATAGAGTAGATATATATAACTAAAAAACAGAATTTAAAATACAACTTTTAAATTAAATTATTTTTTTTTAAATATTTTTCCAATGCCTCTTCAGCCAATTCTTTTGTGTTGAACCTACCTATATATATTTTTTTGTATCTTATTTCATACTTATTGGATTTTGTTAATGTAATTGATCCTTTTCTTCTTGGTTTTTCTGGTTTCATTCTTTTACCTGTCTCATTAAAAAAGTTCAAAGCATCAGTTGCTTTTTCTTCAGTAAGGTAATGACCAATGTATTTTTTTGGTGGAGCTGAGTATACTTGCCATTTTTTTGATTTTTTAATAAAACATATAGATCCACTACCTTTTCTTCTAGTGGATAAATCTGATGGCAGTATTTTTCCTGTCTCATTGTAGAAATTCAAAGCCTCAGTTGCTCTTTCCTTGGTGTTATAATAACCAATGTATTTTTTTTGTGGTCTAGCTGATTCTACTTTCCATTTTTTTAATTTTTTATTATAACTTATACATCCTTTTTCAGCATCATGTTTTTTTGTAGACATAGTCATTTTTTTCTTGGTTTCATTTGAATGTATTAAACCACTAGATCCATCACCTCCTTTGGTAATATTGTACCCATACTTACTGTTATCAGACTGAAAAAGGAAGATGTGTTGTTTTTCTAGTCTGTTCAACTCAGATTCATCATATACTTTTCTTCCATTTGGTTTTGTAGTTATGTATCTACAAAGTATATTCTCCACTATTATTTCCTTGGTAAAATTTTCCCATCCATGTTTATTTATAGCTCTGCTTAAATAAGTTTTTGATATTTTTTTTGAGTGTTTATGACTATACATCCTATTTTTATAATCAACAGTTTTACCAAAGTAATATTTTCCATTGTTTTTATTGGTTAGTTTGTAGATAACTCCCCATTTGTGTTTAACCATTTAAATATATTTAAGTTTACTTATATATTATACTTTTTACTCTATACAATTTCTGAATAATATCTCTTTCTTTCTTCTTCTATATTTCCTTTTACTTCAAAGAATTGGAATGTTTTTATCTTGATTGGTTTTGGTTTGGGTAACCATGTGTAGCACCAACCTAATGGTGGGAGCATAATGGGAACCCCAAACATTTTAGCTACCCAAATTCTAAAATTTTCTAGTGGTAGGGGGATTCTATCAAAAAAACTAGTCTGGCAAATAACAGGCAAAATAGGAACATTCATTTTTTGTGCTATTCTAAGAAACCCATGTCTCCTAGTATATGGTTTTTCTGATACTAATTCTGGTACACCCCCTGGGCATATAATTACACTGTATGTTTTCAGCGCATTTGAAATATCTAATTCTGTGGCTGCTATACAACCTAATTTCTCAGCAAATAAACCAACAATAGGGATATTTAGCAACAATGGCGCTACTGCAAATTTAGTAGTTGAGCCAGGCTGAAAGTGTAGAGCTATTAATATACCTGTGCATAATATTCCATGCGGATGAAATGCTACTAGACATTTTTTTTCTAATGCAATGGTGTCTATTTGTCCAAACCATTTTGTGTAGTCTAATTTAGATAATGTTTCCCTATTAAAATAATATTGAATGAGAGCTAGCACAATAAATATTGGAACGATGAAAATAAACAAAGGAAAAAATAATATCAACCCAAAGACAAGCACTGGGATCAAGTACATCCATAAAAAAATAGCAAGTAACCATAATAAAATCATTATTTATATTGAGTATAAATATATTTCTTTATATACACAAAATGATTAGGGTTCGTATGAAAGGTAGGTTTCCATCAGACATGCAAGCAGGTCATATGAAAGCTTGTTTAAGAAATATAGTACATCTTTTTTTAGGTGAAAATCACTATTTGCCATCAGAAAATGCAATCCAATCTGAAATTTGCAGGGTTTTGGGTGTTCAAAGGAGAGACTGTGTTATGATAATGTATATGTTCATGTGGATAAGTGTAGATGAAGAGATAAGGACTGTCATGAATAGATCAATGAGTGAAAATAATAATATAAAGAAGAAGAAGTTAACAAAGAAGCAAAAGGATGGGTTCAAGAGTTTAAAAGTAAAAAAATGCAAAGGACCATGCACCATATGTTTAGGGGAGAATTTTAAAGGTGTAAAATTACCTTGTGGTCATGAATTCCATAAAAGCTGTATAAAGAAGAGCTTTTCTTACAACAAAAAATGTCCAAATTGTAGGAAAGAAATAAAACTTTAATTATGGTAAAACTTTATTTAAAACATTACTCACTTGTTCTATCTTTACAATAGTGTCATCTGTATCTTTGATTACTTTATTTATCATTGTAACGTCCGTTGTATTTAATTTATCCTCCAATATATTCAGAGTATCAAAAAATGTTTTTATATTTGCAACAGTCAAGACATCTTCTAACTTTGCAATGAGAGATATTATATCTTTTGTTAGTTTATGTATTTCATCTACTTCCATACTATCCATTTGTGTTTTTACATGTTTTAATACGCCAAATACAACTTGTTGATTATCTTCTAGGTCCTCTACTGGTTTATACAGCTTTAATAATATTTTTTTTGCGTGATTAAATACATCTTTATCATCATATGCCGCATCTATTATTTTTGATACTTTATCCATTGGTTGTTGTTGTTTTTTGACCATTTTATGTACCATGTTAACTGTGTCAGTTGCACTATTTAGGGTTTTCCTAGTATCATATGTTCTTATAGACAAGTAAAACTTCTCTGCATCATTTGTTGCATTTACCCATGGAAATTTTGAGATAGAATCTATTGCTGGTTTATTTTCAAGATACCAAACTATTAGTATGATAACAATATACATTAACATCATGGTTTGAATCAAGGAAGTGCATATGATAATATTGTTACCATTTTTTAAACATTTTTGCAACGGATGACTGGACTTCTTCTTTTTCTTCTCCAGAGGGTATATGTCCATTTTAATAAAATAAAATTAAATAAATAGTTAATATTGTTACATTTCTAACTTAAACATATATTCATCCAAACTCGTTCTGGCATCAAAAAGTGTATCGCTGATATAAGACATGAGCGAAGAACCAGAATTTTTATTCACAGTATCAATTATGAACATATTTATTTGTTCTGATGATGAGTTTAACATAAGCCTTTGTTCAATATGAGTTTTTATATGAATTTTTTTCCCATAATATTTAGTTATAGCCGGCTTGGTATTAGATAAATAATGTATAAATGCTGACCAAAAAAAAGAGTATTTTCTAACTTGTTTAAACATTGATGTACATAATATTTGTAATTGTTGATATTCTACTGAGTCCATACCACCCAACATATCAACCATACCAGGTGTTATTCTCATTTCTACTTTCTGCCATTTAGGGTCATGACCCAACAAATAAGAATAATCAATGTGTATTAAATGTCCTTCGTCATGAACTAATATATTACATAGATTTCTATCACCAACGCCCAATATGTATGTTAATATACAATTCGAAGCACAACTTTTGATGAAAAGTCGTCTTAATTCTTTTATATTTTTGTTTGGATTTTTTGACAATATATAGTTTTGTATAGAATTCTTTTTTTCTATATCATAAAGTGTTTCAACGTTATTTAACATTTCAATCCAACCTTCGTCCTGAGAAACACAGAACACTGAATATGGTTTAAAATTAAAATCATCGTATTGATTCATTATGTACATCATCAATACTGCTAACCGGTCGGGTCTTACATCCTCTTTTTTTATTAAAATATTTATTATTCCTATATTTGTCTCCATTGGTACTTTTATTGGTTGAGTGAACGATGCAATTTTTTTAATTTTTTTGTTTAATATGTTTGTTACAATAACTTTTGGATTATATGGCATTCTTACATTTTTATCTTGCATCTTAAACACCCCAGAATTGATTGCTTGAACAAATCGTTCTGTTTTTAATATTTCCTCTGAATACTTATTGTTCATCAGTATTTTTTGGGTAATAGAAACATAAAATTCTTTGTATGATGTATCAAAAAGCAATTTGCATTCAAAATACATTTTATAAACAAAATTTAAATTATCACATCGTGGTAATAAAGCTTTTAATATGAATATTTGACATGCTTTGTTAACACCTATACTTAAAAACCATGGTAAAAATAAAGAAATAGCATCTGTTTCTATCTTCTCGATGGCTTTTATAATATAATCTAAAACTGTGTCATATTCCATAACTAAAGGTTTATTCGATAATAAATCAATTATATCATAAATAGTTATAGTATTTGAGCAAAAACAATCACAGTATAAATCTTCACACGAAGTCACATATTCCTGCTGTTTCATAAGTGAATTTAAGTTTGATCCATATAAACATTTTAATGATTGGATAAATAATCTAGAATGTGATTTAAATTGATTAAAATGTGTATTTATCAATAATCTTTCTATTTTTGTCCATCTATGATATGTCAACTTATATTGTATGCCTTTAAAAACAGATATAATGTAGGATGCAGTTTTATTCCATGATTTATTTACATATAAAAAAACATGTTTTTCCATTATGGTTAATGGTAATAAACATAAAATTAAATTTTTATTTTTATTTTTTTTCATGACGTCAATCTTTTCATTGCATACCATACAACATTTTTGTAAGCCATTCTCTGACCAAGATAATTCTTGCATAAAAGGTAAACATTCGTAACAAAATATTTTACCACAAAAACGGCAGTGATGTTTTCTGTTGAACATAGTAAAATTAACATCACAATAGGAGCATTGTTCAACATTTGCATCAGGTACCCAAATAAATGGTATGTCTGGTGTTATAGATGACATGTTTTTTGACTTAAAATCCAGTATAAATATATGTTTTAAATTAAAAAATGTCAAAAAATATAAAATGCTCTATGATTGGTAAACAGAAAGTTGGAAAAAGTAGGTTTTTTGATGTTTATTTGGAAAGAAAAATACATGATTATACGCCTACTATAGGCGTAGATTTTTTAAAAATAAATAATATGGTGATATGGGACACATCGGGTGATAATAGATTTATAACAGTGACAAGAAATTTTGTATTGTCTTCCACTATTTTATTTTGTGTATATCGTGATTTTGATTCCTACACATGGATAAATAACTATATGAAATCATTAGATTTCAAGTTTATACCTGTAAAAAAAATATTTTTCATAAATGTAGGTTCGATAGATGGTTATTTTGATGTAGATTGTATTGAACATCATTATTTTAAATGCGATTTTACAAAAAAAAGTGTTGACGAATGTATCCGTTTTATTCAAGATAAAATAACCGTTAAACAGGAGACAGTAAAAAACAGAGGGTATTGTGGTTGGTTTTGAAATGAAGTTGTATATAAGTATAAAATAATTACTTTAAAATGTTTTCATTTGTAATAGCTTCTCTATTATTTATTTTAATATGCATTGCATCGTTAATAATAAGTTACTATGTTGTAGTTATTCTAAATGAAGACAAAACAACACCTGAGCCTGCTTTGAATGCTATCATAGCAACAAATATTCTATTGTTATTTACTTATGTCGTTGAGATTATATCAGATACGTTTGAAATAGTGGTTGGGAAGTTAGTAAGTTGGTTTAATTTTTTATCAAGTAACTCACTTAACATAGCAAGGGTAGGTGCTATAGTAGGATTAGTGTTATTAATTAACTCAGATCTACCAGCTGCTTTACAAACATGTGATTCTATATTTAGATGTGTCATTCAACCATTGTTTCAAAATGTTTTTATTGCTATATTTCAGGTTTTAAGAATATTTTTTGATTCTTTGGTCCCAATATATAATTATTATTCCATTATTGTAAATCAAGCCACAAGAGGTTCACTGGCAGTTGCAGTAAAATGTGATATAAAAACAGTCTATGAAACACTAAAAATAGTGATACAAATATTTGTAGCACAGTTTAGATCAGTTTATGAATTTTCAGGAGTGAAAGCTGGTATGTCAATAGAAAATAACATTTTTGTCAACGAATTTAACATCACAGATGTAATAAATCAAACTCAATATGCAATATATCACCAAAAATCTGTAGTTGATTGTGCATGTGACGGGCTTAGTGATATAGCAGAATTATTTTTTGTTGCTGTGAATACTCCTCATCCACCAAGAATTATTAATCATGTGTTTAACATATTTATTGCTGGTATACAAATGTTAATTCAAATTGCACCACCTTTTTCACAAGAACCTTCACTTCAAAAATTGGTTTGGCATATTAACAAAGCCTTGTTTGAATCTGGTCGGTATCTGGACGTTGTTTTAATTAGATGGGCGGAAATAATCATTCGATTTTTTGATAATAATTTTCAAATTCAGGGTGCACCAAAAAATTTTATATTTACAAGTTTTTCTAGATTTGGTATAGGACTGGTTCATCTTTTCCATACAATTATAAGATCAGAGATTGGAATATTAATCCCTATCAAAACTATTTTTATGAATTCGGACTATTTGGTGCAACTTACAAGTATAGATCATACTATAATACAATGGAGATTAGGTGTTGAGCATCTTACTAGTTGTATATATTACTTCTCCAAAATAATTGAAGTTGTTGTTTATGATCTTATCATTCCGTTAACAGTTCCAGGTGCAGCTATTGTAAATAAACCTAAGATCCCTTCTATACCACCATTTGTGGAATTAAATTGTTGGGAAGAAAAACCATTGTTAACAGAACAAGCAAAAACTATCAGTTGTATCGCTTATTTTGGTCAACTTTTTGTCATTAATTCATTTCATTGGATATGGAGCCTTGTATTTGAACTACTATGGAAAAGTTTAATATTTCAAGAACAGAATGTATTAAGAACCATACAACGATATGATGGATTAAGTTATCCAAAGTCAACTCCGATAACATGTGAGGTGAGAAAACAAGCCAAAGTAGATGAATGGGATTTAACAAATAAAGAATGTTTATGTGAAAAAGAATACGATTTCAATGAATTACAAGTGTCCCAACAATACCCATTTGGTATAAAAACATATGATCCATACTGTGGTCAGCCAAATCTACAAGCAGATATATTTGGTGTCACGACCAGATTGGTGAATTACATTGGTAATTTTGTAGGAATTAAGTTGGTATTTGGTCTATGGGAAAACTTTTATTTAACGGAATTGGAATTGTTAAAAATAGGAATTAAATTTGTGTTGAATTTTGGTGACCTGGTATCTGGTAAATTTTTTACTTATCCAATTAATTGTGGATATGGTGTTTCTGAAAGTGCTTTAGAAGAGTGGTGGTTATCGAAAGGAAGAGCAATGAATAGTGGATATTGCCAATCCCAAAGTATAAATGGTAAAACAATTGGTAAGGAATATGATAAATATATTGCTATTGAATACAGAAATTCAAGAAAAATTGGTAGAGGTATGATTGAACATTATATTGACCCAGTCTATAGTTTGTCAAGTGATGGATATGGTCATTTCACAAGTAGACAATACTCTTCTGGGTTTACAAAAGATTTTCCAGATAGAACCGCTTTTTTAAGATGTTATCCAAAACATGAATTTATAAGGTTCTATAGATGTGTGAATACTAAGTACAAAGGGTCAGATTATTGTTCAGAAAATAAAAATGGATGTACCTGTAACGTTCTAAAAGACATACAGCCGAGCAGTCATTGTCAGTGTGTATATCAATTCCCTGATACAGAACAAGAAGTCGCACAAAATGCTTTTAATAATCCGCTGTTGAAAATGATGGATATAAATTACTTCCATCTTTGTAACACCTATTTCACAGAACACTTTTTATATTACATTGAAAAAACAGGTAAATTATTTGACGATTTGGTGACAGATCTTCACCCTGGATACAAATTAAATGTAGCAAGACCTATCACGCAAGAAAGATGCGATGACTTTGGTAAATGTACTACTTTTGTTAGTCATTATGAATATGATACATATTGTACATCGGCTTCAGCTTCCCAGTTTGAAGTGTATAGGACCACAATGTTGGATTACAGTGTAGACCTGATAAAAAATTTAAATCAGGGTACATTATATGATTCTGTCATAGAAACAGAAAAAGAAAATGGAATTACATTGGCTCAACCTTATTTATGCAGAACATTTGGAACAAAAGATTTTGTATGTAGTGCAACATTAACAACTTTTCATACTATTAAATTTGCAACCAATGAAGTTAGAATTATTTTAATGACTTTATTCAACTTTATTGGAGATCCGTCTCTTGCTAGATTTAAAGCTGATATATCTGAACGTTTATGTGATTTGCAACGATCTCTTGCTGGTATATCATCTATGTTTGCAAGTGTTATTGCAGGTGCTGTTGATGCTATGGCATCGTCGGCAGCCAGAGCGACTGGTAAAACAATGGGAGGTAGTTTGCATAGAGCCTTTTCAAAAGTTATTTTTGTTGGTTTAAATATAATACCAACTGTTCTACAATCTTTAAATTTGTGTTTAATATGGATTACAAAATTAGTAAATGAGAGACCAAATTTTTTCGCTGCAGTATTACAATTTATTGTTGATCAATTAATTAACATATTAGACTGGTTTATACAAATGTTAGATGCCCTTGATTTTTTGGTAAAAGATATAGTGAGAATGGCAGGAGGGACTGCTGGTGTCAATTTTTTTGGTACATTTAAAGAAATACTTCAAATGATAAGATCATTATTAAAAGGCATTGTTTTTAAATTATGGGCATTAGTAACAAAATTAGGAATGAATTTTATGGAATGTTTTACAGGAGGCGATTGTATGAAATTTTTAAACACATTTACAGAGATATTTGATACAATATTTAATTGGCTTGTAACCGACGGTTTAAAATTGCTTGAAAAATTAATATTTAAATTATTAGGTCCAGTTGGAGATTTACTAAGAACTATAATGGACGCGGGATGCAATGCTTTGAAAGGGTTACTGACGTTAATTGGTGCTAAAACGAGCATGAAGTGTCCACAACCACCGGCAGCAAAAAATGTAGTAGATGCTATAAAGCAAGTCCCAATAGTTGGCGACGTTGTGAAAGTATTTGTAAAAAGCGGTAGACATCATAACCGTAGAAAATTAAAATTTGCTCGTCCATTCAGACCAACTGTTAAGCCAAGTATATCAATTGATGACGGGAAAGAAATACCCTTTGTCATTGCCCATGATTTAGAATGGGAAGGTCATTCCGAATGTGACATGCATGTAAGATCATATATGAATTATACATGGGAACAATTGCGACCAATCGAACAAAATCATCTAAAAAAGTGCGTAGAAAATAGATTTTATGCTTTTTTGATTGGAAAATTATTAGATCTTCCGGTGCCTCAAGATTTATTTTATAATTGGAAACGAAAATATATGATGGTATATGATTTTGTAAGAGCATTTATAATATTTATGAACCAAAAAACAGGCAAAATGACAGCACATGAGATGATGCATAAATTTAGACAAAGTAACATCGACATTAATTTGTGGTTACCTATACTTCAATTTGGCAAATCTCATGTCTATCAAATGTTTTCATTATCAAATATACATGATAACATCCATTATTTATTAGATCAAGCAATAGATATATCTGGTAAAGACTCTGTATTTTCTGACGTAAAATATATTTTCAATACATCTACTGCAATTTTCTCAAAGACAGCTAAAGGATTGATTCAAACATATAATGAAGCACCCATTGTTTATAATGCTGTATTAGACATAGCCGATAAGACAGAATTTAATATAACTGCTAAATTAAGATCTGCTTATAATAATTGGAAAGGTTTTGATATCAAAGGTTCAAGATCTGTTTCACAAGAAAATGCACGCAGGATTATTTTGAAAGCAGCAGGTGTAACATCTGACACAACACCGTGTAATGAAAGGAGTCAAACATATACTTGTACAAATTGTGTCATATTAGATAATTTTGCAAATACTGTGATTTCAGAAGGAATATCAATGGCTCAATATTACAAATATCAATACGCAGGGGTTGTTATTCCTGGATGGGTAAGATGGTTGACAGAAGAAAACAAAGAAGCTGCAGCATGGAGAGAAGATATGGGTCAATTATTGTATGAAGCATCTATTAAAGCTGGAACTGCTATTAATAAAGAATTAGATGCAGCTGTAGAAGATTTAGATAATGCAGCAACAACATTAACTGATGAGTTGGAAAAGGATGCAGAGAAAAAAAGAAGAAGATATAATAATTTAGGCAATACACAAAATCATACAAATAGTTCTAATTATGTATATTTAACTAACTTTGAACGAGCGAAAAAGGACTGGGACTACTTGTTTGCAAATTTCGCTGTTAGAAACGAAGTTGAATTTTGGACCATTATAGACAAATTATTTACTGAATTGGAGGATGGATATGTTCCTTTTTTTGCATATTCATTGCCTTATTATGTGTCTTATCCATTAACGGAAGCATGTCCGTCAAGTATTATATATTGCCACACTACAGATCCAAAAGAAAGACTAAGAAAAATACCCGAAGCCATGTGGTATTACTTGTATTTTGCTGGAGCAATATTTGCATTGGATAGATATACTTCCTTACCAGTTTGGTCAATGCTTTCACCATGGCAAATATCAATCATGGCATTCTGGGTATTGTTTTATGTATATGGTTGGTTTTTTACATGTTTTCCAAATATACCAAATTGTATGGCAGATGATGCGTTGGCATTTGTAAATGATGTTTTATTCCCAGATTGTTTCTGTTCTTACTTCCCAGGTATTGCAAAAACTTGTAACCCTGACACTTGTTTCTTATGTTCAAAACAAACTGGCTTTTATGAATGTCAAAGTAATATTCCGTTATTAGAACAACATGGGATCTATTGGGCTCCTCTGTTTTGGGCAAGGGTAAACTATCCTGATACTATGGTTTGGTTATTAAAAACAGTTCCTTTTAGTTGGTTCTTAAGAACAAGCGAAATTTACACAAAAATGGTAGAAGAAATATTAGGTAAAAAACCTATAACAGATTTGGAAATGGATTGTTATAATTTCAGGTTTTTGGATGTTGTTCTTTTAACTGTTTTATTTACAGGATCAGCTTACTTTTTATCTATTTTAATACCATTGAGTATTAAATATACAAAATCGTTTATAAAAATATTCCCTATGTTTTTGCTAACGGTTACAAACATGGCAACAAGTATAGAGCTGCAATCTATATCAGGAATGAGTAATGATATATAAATATACTAAATGAATCATAAAATAATGATAAAACTTATATTATTTGTTATTTTATTTTATCTATTTATTGGTATTTCTACCTACAACGTTAACAATGATATGATGATTGTATTATTAACTACTAGTTTTTTCATGTTTAACCTTTTTGCAATAATGTATATTGAATCATACAAATACTAAACAATATTTAGTGTTTTCATTTCTGTATGAATTCTATTATCATGTTTAACCGACTCAGAGATACATTGTAAACAGGAAAAACACGTACAAGAAACTATTGTAACTACCACTAACAAAAGCCATATAACATGAATTGATTCTATGAAAATCAAAAAACATACAATCCATAAGAGACAATACAATAATGCACTAATCAACATATGATTTGTTTGTATCACTATTATTTATATAAGTTTCTTTTGGTAGAGGTACAGTTCTAACTTTTTTTTCATCGTTTTTCTTTTCCAATGTAATTCTACTAATTGGGAAAAAAAACTCATTTTCGTGTATTTTTATACTATGTAGTTGTCTAAATAATTGTCTGAACATATGTATTAAAAAAAATAATTGTTTATAGTTTTAAAATTTTATATGAATTTAAAAACTTTTTGTCAATTTTATCAATAGCAACATCTTTAATCATGTTTCCATCTAATAAACATCTAATTCTAGGAACTTCAGTTGGATCTCTTAACCATAACCACCCCCTCTCAAACAAGCAAGCTGAAACAGAACCATCGCTTCTTGGACAAGTACCTTCGTATGAGTTAACAGAAGGTTGTGTCAATATAACTATGCCTTGGTCTTTGGCATTTTCTATTATAGATCTTATTATACTTCTACAACATTCATAATTTTTACAATAAACAAATTCTGGTCGTGGATAAAACCCATAAGGTACTGTTTTTGTGTAATTTGATTTATTATCACATATTTGACAATCTCTAAAATTTACAAAGGTTCTTTTCCCAAAACATCTCATCCAACCAGGTTTCATCCATTTGTTATTTAGTTTTTTATTAAATTTTTTATTTACCAACCTAGCTTTACAAAAATCACCAATAGTGTCAAATAAAAAGTCAATTATTATAAAAAATAAATCATCAGGTAAATCCATTATAAATATAAAAAATATTCTTTATATACACAATGCCAAGATCAGTTACTCCAAAAAGAAAAAAATTCTTAGGTTCTCATAAAATTAGCTCAAAAAAAATTAGCTTAAATGATGTAAAGAAAATCAATAACAGTGTTATTATAATTCTGGGATTAGCTATTGTTCTATTCTTGTCACTGAAACATATTTTTCAATTAGTTGGTATAAATATATTTTAAAATATAAAAAAAATGTTTCAATGTAAATTATTGTATAGAAAATTTTATTTATGTGAGATGGTTGCAACAGATTTTGAAACTTGTCAGAAACATTTTAATGAATGGTTTGATAAGTGTATTGATAAAACTAATTAAATTACTTATATTATATTTATAAATTTTATAAAATGGATTTAGAAAAAGCTATACCCCTTATACAAAAATCTAACATGAGTAAAGGATGCTGGGTCATAAAAGATAAATTTAAGTTTTGCCGTGTCGATGCTGGAAGAGAAAAAAAAATTTTTAAAAATATTACTTATTTGAAAGAAAAAAATCAGATAGATATTTTTACTAAACAAGCATTTAACCAAAACTCTCTTGATGTATGGGAAAAATTAAATGATTTAAGTGACACAAGCGGTATACTCATACCTTCAAAAGAAAACATAATAACTGATGATGATCACATTTACACTAAAGTGACTTATTGCGAGGCAAATGCTAATTTAAATACTGGTTTGACAGAAAAAACATTAATGGATCAATTTAGAAATTTAAAAGATGATAAAACGAGATTACAATTTAAAACATCAATTGAAAATAATCTCAAATTATTAAAAAACACAATAAATGAAATACACAAGTTGGGTTTAAAAAAATTGGATATAAAGCCAGATAACATGTTGATAAGTTGTCAAGATGAAAATAAAGCAAATATTGTTCTTACAGATTTAGACGGGGCAAACACATTAACTAATTTTACAGTAGGATATGTTTGGTTTCTTGAAGACAATAAAAAAAATGATTTATTTGCTTTGTATGTAAGTTTTTTGGAAATTATTGAAAAAAATTTTTTTAGAAAATCCGTAAGTAGTTTTCTCGGCAACAAATCTAATTTTATCACTTATTGTGAAAATAGAAAAGTTGGTATGACTGATTTAAAAGACAGTATCATTAAAGAGCTAAAAGATTTGTTAAAAACGAATCAGATAAAACATGCAAGTGTAATGGATATATTTGCTGATTTTTTTTGAAGTATAAAAACAATATTAAATATTTTAAAATAATTAAAATGAAATTTTTGTATATTTGTAATGTCCCATATACTTCTACAGTTATACGAGGGGAAAATATATATTATATAACAAATATAACTAACATCTATAGACATTTTGGTCACTTTGACGAATATATTATTAATGTTCAACCGAACCAACTAGTTTCCCTCATTCCACGCTTAGATCGGCAAATAGCAGCCAGTATTATAATTTCAGGGTGTCATAACAAACGCAGACTGGTTAGTGACTTAAAATTGCATAAAAACTTACATTTGAAAGTATATTTTTTAGATTAGACTATATAAATAAATGTATATTATAATAAAAATATGGAAAAGGTTTTATTTTTAGGTGACCTCTGCAGGTACATATCAAAATATTTATCAAATAAAGACATTCTAGCTTTTTCCCAAACAAACAAATGCATTAGAAATATTACACATCCTCTTCTTCCAAAAGACTTTGGAAAATTGTATCATCTAGAAAAATTATCAAGAAAGTACAGTTATTTTTTCTTACAAGAATGTGTTCAAACAAAGTTACAGGCTAAACTTTTATACAAAGTTATGCAAAAAACATCAAATAATAGTTTTAGGTACTTGAGTCATTTTGATAATAAACTAATAAGAGGTGCACACCTAAAAAATAAAATTAACAACTGGAAAAAAAGGAAAATATCATCACCTTTACTCAATATATTAAACAAAAAAGTAAGACTCCAATTGGTATTATGAATGTGTATGTGTTGTGTACTGGTAAAAAATGATTATTTTTAAAATATAAATACCATTCTAAATCCAACAATTGTATTATTATTCCTCTTAAAAATACCCATGGATTGTGAAAAACTGTTATAGATAAGAAACAAAAAAGATCCATATTATCAAAATGTTCAAAATAAAAAAACAATAAGTTGGATATAACACCAATGATATTTTCAAAAGTCAATAAAATATTTAAGCCTTTTGTTTGATAACATATGAGAAACATCAATAAATGTATAATACAATGATGTGAAGGTGGTACAACTTTTTGTTTGGTCATTCTTCCTACAATTAATAACACATGACTTAAAATTTGTATTGGGGGTTTATGCCACAAGTATGTACCAACAACAATTCCACCTATGAAAATGAATGTGTATCTATCCCTCATACCATAAAAACAGACAACATACCATGGTACAAAAGAAAAATCAATGATAGATGGATGTACATGCATTCCTAAGTAGATTAAAAATAATCCTAAACTTGAAAGATTTATTTCATTACATTGTTTGACACAATCAATTAATGTATATAACAAATATAATAAAAATAAACTTAAATGAAAATAGGTTGATAACCCATAAGTATATAGAATGACCAGGTGTATAAAAAACCACATATTTAAATATTTTATTACTATTAATATATTACAAATCAAAAATAAAGATGCCTTTAAACTGTACCAATCCAGCAGGTTTTAGATTTTTAACAATAATAATAATGATAGGTGCCTTGGTTTTGTCATTAGCTAAAACTATTGTTGATCAAATACCGGAACCACCCATGTTAAGGTTTGTTTCCATCAATATTTTAGGATTTTTATTTTTTTTATTGAGCATTTATGTTGGTAGGAAGCTACATGAACCAAAAAGTCAATGGTTTAATAATGCACTTAGTGTAAGCGGAATAGTACTTATTTTATATAGTAGTACAGTGGAGGTCGAAGGTGCAACTAAAAGTGCATTTTTACCTTTCTTTTTTTTAATAGAAATAGTTGTGGTCATTTGTGTAGTCAAGCACTTTAGATTGGAACCGGATAGATATATAGAATTAACAGAAATACAAAACAATACTACATAAATAAAAATTATTTTTAACAGTATGTCAGAAAAGAAAATTATACAACCAAAAGGTAATCCACATAAACCAAACAATGAAATTGATAAAAAAATTGACCCAATAGTTATTTATTGGGAAGAATTTGCTTTAATTATGCAAGAATATTTTCAAGCTTTGGATAGATACAGGCAAGATCCTAACAATCCTGTGAAGAATCAGATTTTTTAGTATCTAATTGTAGATTTTCAAATAATTCAGTGACTTTATCTTTATCAAAATGTTGAGTCATTCTTTTTTTAGTTCTTAAAGCATGTTTATATAATTTATTCCAATGTTTAGTTAATTCATCACCCTCTAATTTAGATGATATTTTACATGTTTCTAATTTATCTTTGTTCCAACCAAATTCTGTTTCATTTCCCTCAAAAAAAAACATAGTGTCAACATCAACCATGACTTTCATACCCTTCATTAATGTCCATCCATCCTCATTTATCATGGCTGGGTGCTTATAAAATGCTGAAAATACATCTAATACATGGTTATCTGAAGTTTTTAACTTAAATTTTGCTTTATTTGGTATTAAAATAGAAGATGGTGGTACTGCTTCTTTACTCATTTAATTAAAAAAAAATCTAATTTATACTTTAATTTTACAAAAAGATGTTTTATAATCTATATCTAAAAGCTGTGTGTCCATATAAACTCTTGGATTAACACATAAATCTCTAAATACAGGTTGATTTACATTTATTGCTACATCTCCGTTCTCACAATATCCTATGCCATAATTAGCTGTTAATTCTACTTCTAATTTTGTATTTTGAAATTCCGTATCAATATCAAACTCACCATATTCTGTGCTAATAGCATCTTTTATTTTTGGATGGATTTGGAAATTTAAATTTGCATTGCATTTAATTTTTATATTTACACTGTTTTTTGGTAATAAATTTATACGAACAATATTTGTATCTTCACCCCATACATATGCAAATAAAGCACTTATTAAATTTGAATCTATTTTTGTAATAACATTAGAAGAATTATGGACTACTCTTAGATTAGATTCCTGTTCACCAGAAAATATAATTTCTATGAAATAATTAGTCTTATTTATAAAATTAAGTTCAGTATTATTTAAAATAACACTCATTTTTATAATTCACACACACTTTAAATAGTCATCAAAAACTAGTAAGAAGTATTTTGACCCAATTCTCTTGCAAGTATTAAATCCTTTGGTTGAATAGTTTCCCTGTTTTCATGAATAGCACACCTATTAGATCTCCTAAATATATCAACCAAAAAATCTTCACTTGCTGTCTGTAATGCTTGATATGCTTCATTTTTGATTCTCAATTCACCTCCATGATCTTTTGTGATTTCTTGTACAAGTCTTTGAAAAGGTGCTACAGGAATAATATTTTTAGTGCTTTTCTGCTCATTCTTTATTTCTCTAATAGCATTTGTACTTGCTTTTTTCTTTCTTTTAATTGTTTGTTTATTTTGAACTTGTTGTTGGATTCCAGACATTTTTAATAAATGTTTTTACTAATATATGGTAAATTATTTGTTTTTAAAGGATTTATGTCTTTTGGCAGCTCTAGGAACCATTGGTGGTTTTTTGTAATCCAATGAACTACCTGTTTCAAATTGAAAATCATCATCTAAAGTAGAAAATTTTAATTCTAACTTTTCAACAAAGGTTTTCACTTTTTTTTCAGACTTGTTTTTAGGTTCCCATTTGTTGAAATCTCTAACTGCTTTGTGTGTATCTTTTACAAAATCATTGGTGGGATTAGCAAATGTAAATCCTTCTGAATCTTTTACACACCAATCATCATATTCATAATCATCTTCCTCATCATCAGTGTCACAACCAGTTGGAAATTGAAATATTTTTAAGTCTTCATCTTTTTCAATGTCAATATCTGTTCTTGTAAATATTTTACCATCCCATGCTTTAAATCCCATTTCTTTATAATACTTTGGATAAAGTTTTTTATCTTTAATAATCACATGTTTTACAACATCCACTTTTTTTATTGTATCCCATTCTTCTTTATAAATCCAAATTTTTTTATGTTTGTATTTCATATCAGGTACTAAAAAGTAAACTTCAAGTGTATTGTCTAATACAGAAACTACCTCACCTATTAAATTAATTTTAGTTTGAACTAAATCACCTGCTTTAAATGCCATTTGACAATTATTTAAGCGTTTATATACGTTAAAAAACAAAAAACATGAATATAAATATAAATATATTTTAATAAAATGTCAGAACACCTAACAAAATATTTTAATACTGAAACAGAACATAATAAAAATGAATTTCAAAAGCAACATACATCACTAAGTGAAATGGTTCAATGGTTAAAAGTATGGGAAAAATATAATACAAACAATAAAAGAGAGAATGAAAATACTACTGACAAAAATGCCAAAAGACGGTATAAATAGCCAAAATATTGATATAAAATGAGTAGACCAATAGATACAGAAAATATAATAACAAATAGACATAGGATACGTTTTACAGCTGCTATGAATTTGTTTCTGGCTCTGACATATTTGGCTATTAAACCACTGTTTACTCGACCAAACATAAGTTGGCTACATTATTTGCATTTTATATTCCAGCCTTTAATTTTATTTGCGTCTATTACAGAGATAACATATATCGTTGTTATAGCGTCATACATAAGTATAGTGTTGTTTTGTTCAGACGCTGCTGTCGTTGTAATATCAGGGATTTCTGTTAGCAGATGTTACTTAGAACCAACCGCATGGTGCCTCGGTAGATTATACGAAAATGGTGTATGGGCTCTTTTAGGTGTATTTTTTTGCTTGTTTAATTTAATTGCATTTTTACAATCTCAAAATTTATCAAAACAACTAGAAGAAAAAGATGTAAAAGAAGCAGAAATAAACGAATTGTTAAAAATTAGGAAAATAGCACCTAAATTTAATAAACTCAAAATAAATGCACATAAAATACATTCATTGCATCTATTTTTAATTGTACAAGACATTATTTACGTTGCAATTACATTAGCAAAAACATTTACCAATCCTATTTATTGGTTGTCGGTTGGACATATTGTGTTAGACCCATACATTGTTTATTTGGGCAAATCTGAAAATAAATCTTTTTATGATATGACAAGAATTGTTTATATATTATTTTTATTAGGAGATGTAGCGTTATTTGTTCTTAATTTGGAATTAAATACTAGAGATGTTGCAGAATGGTTAGCGTTTCTATTTATTTTAGTTTACATTTCATTAGACATTATTCTTATAGCATTATCGTCAGAAATTATAACAGATCATTTAAATTTAAGAAAGATGAAATCATCTATTTAAATATATCATTTATTAATTTTTTTTGTACTCGCTCATATGCCTCTTTATCCTTCAAATTTAATTTAATAATTTTTCGTTTTGGTGTCAGTGGAATCTCAAATTCATTTTTTAATTTCGGAACTTTTAATCCATTTTTTACAATAAAATCTTTTAGTGTATTTACCAATGTATTTAGACGATATATTTCTTTATATGATTCAATATCTATTTTACTGTGTTGTAATTTACACCTATCTCTAAGTTCACTGAGAGTTAAATTAGTAGGTATATGTATAACTCGTTTCCAAGAACTATATCTAGTATAATATTCTTCTAAAACATCTTGGAGACAAGCTTCTGTCCAAGCTGTCAAGGATGAGAATGCAATAACATTATTTAAACATGAAACATATTTATTACTCATATTGCTTCTATATTTACATTCCACTATCAATCCTCCTTCCACTATTTTTGCGGAAAAGGTATGACCTTTAAATTTAAATTCTACACGGTCATTAATTTTTATCAATTTGGATTTTATCATGTCAGATATAGATGAATTCATTATTTAAAAAGAAATGAAACCTTTATATACGTGCACTAACAACCATTGACATTTCTGTTCATAAAAAAATAAAGTTGAACTAGAGAAAACAAAAATGTTAAGACGAAAATTAAATTATTATCCTCTGTTATTTCATGTGTTTGCATAGATTCTTCTTTTTGCTTCATTTTATGAATATATTTCATCTATAAATATGAAGATAATGTAAAAAAATGAAACGTATCGATTTACAATATGTATCTCCTGACTTTACTTTAATCGAGAAAAAAGATTCCACACAGATAAATTCATTTGGAAGAATGAATACATGGATGGGAGATGCTGGTAAAGAATATCACTTAACTGTCCTTACACATCAACCAGGTAACTGTTCGTTACAAATTGGTTTTTGTGACGAGTCCTTTAGTTTGGAACCACCATTGTTCCATTGCAGTAAAAAATTTTGTGGTTCTGTCTTTTATGGAGTTGGAGATGATAGAAAGGGAATGTCTGTAGCATATGACCCTGTACAATCAAAGACATGGAACAAAGCAAAACCAACAAGTGTAGAAGAGATTGATATTCAAGATGGTGATTTTTTTCATTGTTCATACAATGATAATTTTATTGAAATAGATGTATTTAAAAAAAATTCAGGCAACATAAAGAAAATAAAAATACCAACAATAACATTTAAAAACCCAAGACCTTGTTTTAGTTTAATGAATAATATCAGTGTGAAAGTATGTAAATCAGCAATACTCAAGGTTTAGCCTGACTGCAGTGGTACACTAAAAAACATAAATATAAATATTATTTATTTTTCTTTATATGAAATCTCAATGGCAAAACAAAGGTTATTGTTTATTAAATATTGATGCAGCTGAACAAGCTAAATTTATGCACAAGAATCCTTCTAAATTTAATGATTTTGGTAGTGATGGTCTTTATGAATTTCCAACTTTTACTTGCTTGGATAAAATAACCATGAATGAAATGTTAATTAATTTTGTTCAATCGTTGATAGGACCATGTTTACTTAGTCAATCTGATGCTTGGACTAAAACATCAGTAGGTGAAAATAATGATCAAAGGATGCATATGGATTATGGTAATAACACCTTTTTATCACCTGAATGGAACAACCCAGAAGCTGTAGCAATGATAGTTTATCTATCAGATACAGAAGAGACTGGTGGACAGACTGCTATAGTGCCTCATGAAAATGAATTATACAAAACAACATGCATGCCTGGTTATGCTAATTATGATTTTTATAATGACAAAACAAAAGCTGAGGAATATATGAAAAAAATGGGTCAAGGAGAATTCAGACAGAAACTATATGATAAAGAAATAAAGATAAATGCTAAGGTAGGAGATGTATTAGTATACAGGTTGGACGTATGGCATAGGGGCACCCCAGTTAAAAAACCAAGACATGTAATGAACTTATTATTCAAGAAAAAAGAATGCCATTGGATAAATCAATGGAACCCTGGGTTCACAAAAAAGATGTACAGAGGAAAATTAGAGAAATTATTTGTATCTTTGAGCCCATTGCAGAAATCTGTATTAGGTATACCTCTAGATGAATACTGGACAGAAAATAGATTAAAATTATTTAAAAAAAGATATCCAAGTAAATTATAATATTAATTTTAAACCTCTGAATATGGAACCGTTGTATATCCCTTTCTAATGTGACTGCATAAAACATAAAAAAGAAATTGTGTCACAACAGTTGGTATAATAAATATTAAAATCCCCAACCATCCATAAGGAGGTTTATTTTCTATAGCCTCAAATGAAAATAGATTTGTAGGATATATTAATTTCTTGCTTGTGTTTGTGTATATAATAACGCATATAGCATAGACTATACCAATGGTGAAAGGCAATATATAATTAAGAAGTACTGTATCCACAAATCCGATATATGGAAATTTCAATAAAACTAATAAAACAAGCGCAAAAATATTTAATCCATGTATACTTATATCAATAAACCATGGAATAGGTAAGCTCCAATCGAATTCAATTAATAATATCCAATAACACAATACTACAACTGAGGGAGTAAATATAGTATTTAATATAATATATCTTGTTTTATCCATATTTTCTATTTTGTAAACATGTACTACCAATTCAAAAATGTAATATAATCCTTGAAAAAAAAGCATCCAATACGTAAATGTGAGAAAGGTGATAGTGTTTTGCATTACAACCATTTCAACTATCGGTGTCAATATGATTGTAGGTATATATAAAATTGTCATCAAGACAAGGAAACATGTCCATCTGTCTTCCATAATAAAAAAAAATAAATGTTTTTTATAGTATATATAACATATTTCTTTAAACTAAACGATGTCTAAACGAAAACTGGAAGAAATACCTGTTAAAGAACCCATACCGATCTATTTTAAATCATTATTGTCTACTGCATACAAAGTTTATGAAGAAGAAACACTCCATAATTTAAAAAATAAAGAAATGTCCAATCATTTGGTATCCATGTTAAAACTAAACAGAGCTGCCACATCACAAGGAGACAAAAGACTGTTGAAATTAAAAAAATTATTGGATTACATACCAGCATGTAATGGATGGGAAAGATCGAAGATGCAACGGATGTTTCATAGGAATTTTTTACAAGCAGTATGTTTGCATTTGTATAGAGATGATCCTGAGGTAGACTTTAATAAAATTATGAAAATGAATGGCTTTGATAATCTAAAACAGCAAGTTTTATGTCTCACGCCAAGGAGATTTGGCAAGACAACGAGCGTTGCAATGTTTGTAGCATCATATGGTCTAGCTGTGCCAAATTCTACTCAATGTATCTATTCAACTGGTAGAAGAGCTTCTCAAGCTTTATTGGAATTAATAAGAGATTTTATTAAAAAAGGTAAATACGCTGATAAAATATTGAAATGCAATCAAGAAACGTTGGTTTTACAAGGTGACAATCCATTAGATATTAGAAAGATACACTCTTATCCATCTAACCCTAAAACACTGAGAGGAACAGGTGGTGATGTAGTGTATATGGAAGAAGCAGCTTTTATGTCACTTGACGTATTCTTTCAAGTAGTACTGCCTTTACTAGAGATGGACACAACAGCATTGATAGCAATTAGTACACCTCTCGACGGGCTTAATTTCTACAGTGAAATGTTTGATTTAAAAGGAGCTGATAACAAGCCACTTTTCAATACTCTAAGAGTTGGTTTGGCATGTGACAGATGTATAAAAGCTGGAAAATCTACAGAATGTACTCATATGAAAGATATTATACCTCCATGGAAGTCAGCTGCTAAATTTGATATGGTAAAGAGTGTGTATGGTGATAGAAAAGATTTGCTTGCAAGGGAAAGTATGGGTCAGATAACAAATGATGCTGCTAGTGTATTCAGTCAAAAACAAGTAGATTTATTGATGAGAAAACCATTATGGAGATTACAAAATGCTGCTCAATATGTCTACCTTGGTGTTGATCCAAATGGAGGTGGAACTTCAGACTTTGCAATTGTCACCATGACCATGGAAATGAACAATTTAATTGTTACTGGTATGGAAACATATCCTGCTAAATGCCATGAACATATTGAAAATTTATTAATACAACATATAAGAGGTATCAGAGGTCATCCAGATCTCAAAGATGCATGGATCATTAATTTTTTTGAATCAAATCTAGGTCAAGAAAGTTCACATATGGCACATATGGTAAAAAATGAAAGAAAAGTCTGGACTATGTATGAGAAAGGAAAAGCAGGAGTTGTTACAACCAACGAGAGAAAAATGAAGTATGTTTCTTCTGTGTTATCCTATTTTAATAACAGTGCTATACATTTCATAGAGAACACAGTATGTAAAAATCAATATGTAGATGCAAATGATAGGTTAAAAAGAGTAAAAAATGAATTCAAGAAACAGCTGTTACAATTTCAAAAAAATGTCATTCAACCTACAAAGCCATGGGATATAGCAAAGATAATATACAGTGGCAAAGTAAAGGAGGGTATGAAAGATGATTTGGTCATGACTTTATTATTTACAACTTTTTGGGCTCAACAATTTGTAGGGAGGAAAATTATGGCACCGTATGAAACGTTTGTGTAGTATATATTATATATTTTTAATCATAAATGTATATATTTGATATGGAATCAGAAATATCATCACTTATTGAAATGAATGAACATAATGAAATTAAAATTGAAATCTTAGAAGAACAAAATTATTATTTTAAATTTTATATTATTTGTATAGCTATTCCACTTCTAACTTTTACAATAGGATTAATAGGACATTGGCTATGTTTATTGATTAATGAAGTTAAAACATTAAAAAAACATCAGCTTCTATTATTAAATAATAAAATTTCAGTTTAAAATTCAATATATGGTATGTTATCACTGTGTTCAATTTTTGGTGCATAAATGACTAAAATATTATCACCAATGTCCATGGAACAGCCATACATACCATCATCACCTTCAATGTTATAAAATCTCATACTTGATTCAACTTGTACAAGTGAGCCATCTGGGAGAGAGTCAACATCATAAACTTTCCATTCACCTTCTTTATTTTTCTTCCAAAATGTAGGACTGTTTGGTTTACCATCATAAGTATTTAAATACCTTTTCATAGATATAAACTTTTTTTCATTATCATTCAGATCTTTATATTCTTTATACCATGCAAGGTAACCTTCTTTGATAAAATCTTCCATGCTTTCACCTTCATCATCATGTTCACCTGCTTTATTCCACAAATCTTCCATCCATGCATATTTTAAGCCTTCATGAACTTTTTGATGAAGATATTCCATACACTTTTCTTGTTTAATGTCTAGATCAGGAAACTTAGATACACATTCCTTTGGACAACCTTGTTCTAGATCCAATGTAAATCTTGCTGATTTCAAATCTCCAGTAATATTTAAATTACCTTCAACACCCAAATTAGAATCTTTGATAAGCATTGGAGCCAATAAAAAGGTTGCTGCTTTTCTTTTCCCACTGAAAACCAACTTAGGATTACATTTACCTTTATATTTCCAGGTAATGTATTCAGAGTCCAAAGATGTCCAATGTGAAATAGGACTTAATATTTTATCTGACACTACATTCACAGGAAGTGGTAATGATGTCTTTAGCCTTGTAGCTGGGTTGAAAGCTATTGAATTAACCAATGGTGTCATTTTTATTTTTTTTCTTTCTACTTTATCATCTTTGATAAGCTGATCTAATCTGTTTTCTCTTTCTCTTTTTGCCATTTTAGATACAATAAGTTGTTTTTATAGGGTTGTTTTAATAGTTTTATTATATTTGATGGTTGTGTGTGGATTGTGCTATGTGTGTAGGGTGTGTAGGGTGTAGTGTGTAGTGTGTAGGTGTAACATATATTAAAAGTAGCTAAAAAAAAATTTAGCTTCAACTTGGTTTAAAATGACAAGCACCCTTACACATTTAATAATTAAAAATATATCAAAATGCATAAAATAATTCCAATAGGTTGTTTAAATGAATGTATCATATGTTACAGCAAAACAATCCATAAAAACTCTTGTAATCAATGTAAAAAATGTATTTTATGTCATGATTGTTTAAAGAAAAAACTTCAAAAATGTCCTATATGTAGAAAAGAGAATTTTCATATTGAAAAAACAAAACAAGGATATTGTACCATAAGATTTCACTGTCCAATTTTGAAAAAAACAATAAGTATAATATGTTTTGCATTCATATGTTTTCTATTTGGTTCATTTGTTAAATTGATGAGTGGGGCATATCAATTTCATTATATAGATTTTTTGTTAAACACATTATTAGGAATGGTTGTCATTGGATTATTTATTACCCTTTTCATATGCATGGATATTTGTCTTTTTAGAGATTTGAAAGACTTTTTAAAGTTTTGGTGTAATAATGATAATAGAGTGTCATAGTATTGAAATAATTAATAAAAAATATTATTTATATATTTTTTTCTTACTTTAAATGAGTCTATTAACACTACTTATCCAAGCAGAAAAAAAAATAAAACCTCCTTATTTTAATACAAAACCAAAAAAAATTAAAGAGTTGGTAACAAATTTTGATATTATAAGTATTATAGATGGTGATACTATTGAAATGAGATTACAAAATTTATATAATATTTTTACCCCAACAAAAGTTATAAATATTTTATTATCATATTATGAAGCTTATTCTTGCGGAAGAGCAAGAGAACTATATAATATGATTGAAACAAAAAGTATTGTTCAATGGATAAAAAATATTTATTTAATACAAGAAGATGCATATAAACACATGGCATTGGGTGCAACGTGGATAAGGGGGGTTTGCAGAGTAGTTTTTAGAGAGATAATTGTTAGTAATGACACTGCAAAAACTATTTATAACAATTTATCACAATTATGTATTGCTGAAAATGCATATCATAGAGATAGTGAAAAGTATAAAAAATCTTGTACTAGAAGCGAAGAGAAATACAATAACAATAAAGAAAATTTTTTAAAGAACTTTTCTCCGGAAGATATTTGTCCATCACTGGAAGTATTATTTGAAAAGGCAGAGAAGAAAGGAATAGATATAAATAAAAACACAAAAGAAAATAATTATATATGGATTAAATACCTTGTGCAAAAATCTTTATCAACAAATACATCAGTGAATACAGCAGCTGATTTTTTAAAATATGTTGAAGAACCACTTGATTTTTTTGGTTTGGTGGAAATAAATAAAGAAAAAAAATCTCCAAACCCAAAAAAAAAGAGGAAACGACCAAAAAGAGCAAAAACTCCTCCAAGAAGAAAAAAAACACTACCATTAAAATTTTAGCAACTTTATCTATGGAACATCATGCACATGCTACTGTTGTGATTTCGATTTGTGTAATTCTTGTTATATAATCCAGAACTGAACCTATATAAAGACCATAAAAAATAATAAAAACATGAAGAAAGTTATTTCAACCATACTAATATGCATTTTATTCACTGTAACTGCATCAGAACTACCAACACCAATAAAATGCAATCAAATAAATCATGCAAACTGTTTACAATGGAATAATGTTTCAAAAGGATGTCATCCCATTGATTGTTGGAAGTTTAATGAAATAACTCAACAATGTGAAAAAGCAGGTAAAGAATTTATACCTGCAATTGTATTGCAATCTATACCAATGACAGGGGTCTTTGGGAGTGGCTTTGGGAACATGGGAAGATGGGACTTGTTTGGCATGTACATGGGCATTGTTTTTGGACCATTGTTATTACTTTGTACCATTCTATGTTGCTTAATGCAGGATGGAATGTCTGAAGACCTCAGCAAAGCCTTATCAGCATGCATTCAATGTCTATATGGGGTTGCAGTAACAGGATTCTGGATTTGGGGCATTGTTGTTATAGCTAATAAACAGGTTGAAGCTCCATGGACTGATTATATGGGGAATAAAATAATGTGTCCATTAGTTTAAAAGTAAAAATAAATATATAAAAAATATTATAAAAAACAGTAAATTTATAAAAAAATGAAATATATTATACTTTTATCTTTATGTGTTTTATCAAGTGCTTTTAAAAATAAAAATATGTGTTATGAGGAACCAAAAACATGTAATGCATCATGTAAACACCATATTCATTTTGAAGAAGTGTACACAAAAGAAAGAATAAAATGTAGTAAGAATATTGAGTGCCCAAAAACCATTGTTGTTATGGCATCTAATGTGACTGTAAATACTACATTTACTTTTGTTCCCACTGAAACAGATCAAGATTTAGATTTTAAATTGGAAATATTTTGGTGTAGTGAAGATAGCTTTGATAAAAGTGAAACATATGTCAGGGTTAGAAGTCATGTTTATAATGAAGTTGATTTTATATTGTTGTTGATATCAGGATTTGTCTTTGTAATTATAACAAGTTTAGCACCATCCAATGAATCTATATTTTTATTTATGTTATTATCAAATAACAATAAAAGAAGAAGAAGTTATAGTAGATGGTAATCAAAAAGTATGTTTAGAAAATTATTAAGATTAAGTAAAGTTAATTTCTTTTGTATACATTTTTAAATTCAATAGTTATTTTATAAAATCATTTTAATTGTTTGAATCTTTTGTTCAAGATCATCCATATTATAATGTTCAAATACTGTGTATGGTATACTTTCAACAAATCTGGGTATTGTTGATTTGAATGAAGCTAATATGGTAGCAGATAGGTACAGAGCTATACATCCTACATTTGTTCCTTATGGGAAACCAAAACAATCCCATGTAAAATTAATGTTTGGTATTCAACTTATTGATTTCTATGCCATAGAACAACCTCTGAAAGTAAATGGTCATGAAACGGATGTACATGTATCATTGGCATATAAAAATGAACCTTTTACAGATATGGAATTGGCTGTGGCAAATGCAAATATACCTAAAATTATAAATTATGATGATTTAGATATATGTGTAATGAACTGTTACTGTGAAAAGCCATCAGGATGGTTTAAAGCTAAAACTTTAGTTTGAGACGTAGTGACATTTTACTTAAAAGAGAACTCATGTCTTCCTTTTTCTTGACAGAAATTATCTCATACACATTAATCATATTGTTTGTTGGGTCTTTTTTATAATTGGAAATTTTAAGATAATCATCTTCTGTAGTATCTTCATTAACTATTTTTGGCAAATCTAATACTTGGTCTTCTCTTAAAAAAACTATATTTTGAACACATTTTTTTGATGTACCTAAACTTTTAGTAGAATAAAATTGATTTTTTTTATAACATGGATCTTCATTATCTTCCTTCCTGTTATTTGAGTCTAAAAATACAAAATAATTAACTTTATCAATTTTAACAAAACCAAAACAAGTTATTGTATGTCCACTGATATATGTTGCCATAGAATCTTTAAAAAAATAATTTGTTTCATTGGAATACTTAATCATGTAGTTCATACAACTTGTTATTAAAACTGAATCTTGTAATTTTTCTTTTAAAAGTTCACTATTACTTAATTTTTGAATTTCTTTAAAGTTTTTTTTAGATGCTCTGTATTCAACTTTTATATCAAAATTATTTTTTACATTTTTAAATTTATTTAATTTAGCCACTGATTCTGAAGCTTGACCACCATCAAATTGAGCTTCAAAAATTAATTTTTTTATCCAATTTTTTTTAATCCAATCTACTTTTGGTTTTATCTTACTCCATTCTATTATATAATCATCTTTATATAATTTATCAATAATATGTCCAAATTCAAATTCACATTTTTTTCCTATTTTTTTTTGTCTGGCAGAAGTACCATCTGTAAAAATTGTCAATAATATATATTCATTTAAAATTTTATAATTTTCATTTCTTTTAAAAAATAAATCAATTCTTTTTGTATATAGTTTAGTTGTCTCATTGTATATTTTTGTAAATGTTTCATCATCAATATCTCCGTCAGCAACAGCCATTGCATTACAAAAAGCTGTTAAAAAGCAACTTTCACCATTTTGCTCAAAAAAAGGAACTCTATCCAATTGGTCCACAAATGATTCAAAATCATCTGCCTCTACTAAATCAGGTTGTAAATGATTGATATACATTTTGTTAATATCATAAAAATTTTATAGTGATATAAATTTAATTTTATTTATATTTTTAAATATATTATATGTTTACCCACATTATTTTTTTCAGACGAGTATCGTGTTAAATGATCTAATGCTTCTTTATTTAAATTATTAGCATATTCAATTGGTGTTTTACCAAAATAATCTTTTTGATCTACCATATCATCATAATACTGTAACAAACTGCGTACACAATTACTACAACCCCTACCAGCAGCCAAATGCAAAGGATTTCTCCCATCTTTGTCTTGTTGTATAATTGTAGTGTGGTTTCTGTCTAACAACTTCATTAAAATATCATAATGTCCATAATATGCAGAAATATGTAGAATTGACCTTCCTAAATCATTTTTTAACTTATTATGCCATGTATTTATGTAACTTGTCTTATCCAATAAATATTCCATTTCACTTTTATTTATACCACAATACATTTCATGAATAATTAATAAAATATATACTTTTTAAAAACACTTTCTACACACAGCCATATACTTGTCTGCTGCACCTACATCTATCTCTTTTGTTGAATCAGACAACCTACCAAATCATTCAACACTGGGAAATGTTCTGTGATATCCCAATCACTGTATCTTTTCCTGTCCTTGTTATACAAGTAACAAACAATGTGTAGCTGTTTGTTTTTTACTGCTGTTTTCATAACTGTATCCTTGTAAAAACCAATACTATACCCTTTGTTATGTATTGCTTTCAGTTCAGTTAAGTTACCATTTTCACATGCTTCAAATATTTTCAAGGCATTATACAAATCTTTTTTTTCTCTTTCATAATCATCACCATAGGCTCCATTCAGATTATGTAATATTTCTTCAGGGGGTCTGTTTAAATATTTATTGAGTTTCCAACATATTTTTTCATATTGTGGGTACTCATATGTTTCATAGAATTTAAAATGTTTTTCATGCCAATTTCTTCTTCCTGCAGATGTGAAGTCAGATAAAGTGTATTGACTCATTTAATTATTAACCAGGTGTTTATATAGTCCAGAAGTGATTGTACCATCTTTCAAACTCCATTTGTTAATCTAATTCCTCATGACAAGCTCTGTCTATCCAACATATAACAAAGCCAACAATAACTAGTGCTAAAATAAAATTAATCATAATCAATAAAAAATATTATCATTTATATATTCAATATGTAAAAAATCTACCTTGTTTTTGTACTACTATTATATAAAATCCTATCAACAGTAAATGTTAACACCATGATAGTATTGACAAAATGTATATTTAGATTTTTGTTAAAAAATCCTTAAAAATCACATTTTATAAGAGTGAAAATTCAAACTCTGTAGTCAACTCAATATTTTTTCCCTATCAGTTTTTCAAAACCCTCTTAGCCTGAAGTTTTGTATTCTTTTTGCTTCCCTATCAAGAAAAATTTATACCAAAAGTATACCAAAAAAACGCCCTAACACGCCATCTATATATTTTCAGTATTCTACCAAGTCTGGGTTCATGAAGAAAGCCTGT
>NZIM01000060.1 GCA_002691585.1 Legionellales bacterium | reverse complement strand
TTTTATGTATATTAAATCTAAACTAATGGCTGAACTTAGAGGATCATCAAATAGTGTAAATGGAATTGCTAAAGTATTGATGAATCAAAAATTGTTTAAAGAAGGAAGTGTCCATTACAGACATTCATATGATGAAATGGTTTCAACATTACAATCATTAACTTATAATGATATGATAAAAGAACACCAGAAAGCATTGAATGGAAATAATGTTTTGACTGTATTAGCAGAAAATCCTCAAGTTGTCAATTTCGATGACATTGGAAAAAATTCAATGATGCAAGGTATAAGTGAACCATTGAAAACTACCAACGAGGTAATAAAACATTTTTTACCTGGTAAGACATCATGTACAGTGTTGATGGGTATGCATGTGGAACCAGATTTGGCAACCCAAATAGCTGTAAATTGTTTAGGAAATGGATTTAGTGGTAAATTAATGAAGCATGTTAGAGATGAGCTGGGATTGACCTATGGTATTAACTCATATGTGAAAGAAAAACAAGGTACAATGCATGTTTCTGCAACGTACTCTCCGACTTTATTGGACAAAGGAATCAAAGAGACGCATAATGTATTGGATGAATGGAAAAAAGGTGTCACACAAGAAGAGGTAGATATTCAAAAAACAATTATGACAGGTATACGTCAAGTAAGATTTGACAACCCTTCAAATATTATTAATACAATACATTCCGAAAAATTAAGAGGTAAAGATATGAATTTTATAGACTCTTTTGACAGTAGAGTAAATGCCGTCACATTAGAACAAGTGAACCAAGCCATTTCAAATATTGATTTAAGTGAGTTATCAACTGTTATTGTCGGCACGTTTAGTTGATGCCATTCTCTTAAGTGTTTTTAAAAAATTAAAAATATTCTTTTTATATAAAATTCCTTCTATCATAAAATCTGCACAAAATTCAGCATACCTATACTCATATCCATTTTTTTTATAATGTATTATTTTTTCCCTGTCATCAAATTCATCATCTATAATATCTTCTCTTTTTTTTGTAAAAATATTGTATGTTTTATTTGAAAAAAAAGTTGTTTCTATCAAACCTATAGTTTTAGCAAATGCATACAGATCGTTTCTAACTGCTTCAAATACAGTCATTGGCTTGTGTGTGCTAGGTGTATATTCCGGCGTTCTAACCCATATTCTTTTTTTTATGATTTCTCTGTGAAAATAGTCTTCTTTTCGAAGAGCAAAATCCAAGTCACATAGATAATAAGTTAATCGACTATCATCATGTACATCAACTAAAATATTTTCTAATTTAAAATCTTGCATAAAAATGCCATTTGCATGCAATTTTCCAATAATACGACTTATTTGTAAAACAAAATCATCTAAATTGATGTAATCGTTTTTTAAAAATTCAAATAAATCAACTTCCAACTTTCTCATTTCTCCAATTAAACATCCATTGATATAATGCACTTTTGTGGGCATGATAGTATTGGTTCTCAAATTTTGTATATCGGCATACAAATTTCTCCGTCTACAAAATTCTACGTGATCCATTTTTTCTATAGAAAAAACTGAATCATCTTTTGCAAACAAATCTTTGTAGGTTCCTGGAAAATATTTAAATTGATGATTTTTATAGTAATATAAGAATTTTTGAACAAATACTGGGCAATCTTCTACTTTAATCTTATTTTTACACAATTCGTCGATAGGTCGTTTCTTTTCATCTGACAAATAGGATTGACGACGCAATTTAACTGATTGATGACATCCCATTTATTTGAAAAAAAAATACTTTTATATCCTTCTTTTTTGACTATAAATAATTTATTTCTGTTTTAAATAATGTGGCTGTGGTGGTATTCGTTATGTATAAATTTGTTTTTGTGGTTGAGAGACGCGGGATTGGATACGATGATTTGTGCTGTCCCACTTATAATCTTAGTATTTTATGCGTTGTATGATTTATATTGTAGAACAGAAGATTATGAGTTCGATATGTTGTTATTATCAATAGCTGTTTGCATACTTGTATTGGTTTTTGTTACAGACCACATATTTTTATATTTTTCTGTTTGTTTGGCAATAATTATATTTGTTTATATGATAAGAAAAGGAAAAGACATTTTATTATATCCTCCAAAATTTATAAGAGTAGCCAATGCTATAAGTTTTATATCTTCCATTTTTACTTATATTACCATGTACGCTGCTATTGAAAAGGAATTAGAACCATGGGTACCCCTCATACCCTTTGGCATAACAGCATTATCAGAAATAATTATATCTTGGAGAGTTTTTGTCGCTAAAATAGATGGGTTAAATGACGAATTTTGTATCATGCTTGTTTATAACAGAGCATTATTTTCATTATCCACAGCCTCTATATTCATTATAGCAATTGTTTATGTTTTTGATGTTGTTGATTCAGTTTATATTTTTTCATTTTCAACAATTTTATACACAATTGGTTTAATTTTGAACAATGCTGCTATAATAAGAAAAATTAAATGCATACCAATGTATAAAAAATTACAAAATGACAATATAAATGAATTATCTGAGCAATAAAATGGATGAATCTTTATGGGTAAATTTAAAAGTCATTGCTAATTTACAACCATTCCAAAGAATAAACACTAGACCAAGATTATTTCAAATATCACAATCAAACAGTAATAATGCAATTACTTCTATCACGTTAATTGAAAGTTTACAGAGATGGTGGACAAAGAGTAGCCGATCGTCTGATTTTGAGAGGATCAAAGATTTGTACGAATATGCTGAGAAAAAATTAATCAGTTCTGAAAAAAAAGAAATAGATAGGCTGAAACAACATTTGCAAGATTCATTAAAAGGATTACAATCTTTACAAAAGACATATGAAGATGATGTCACATTAAAAGCAAGAATAGATTGTCTAATAGACTATGTAAACACTCTTTTGGAAACAGAGAGTATTAATAAATAAAAAAACCAAAATATTAAATAAAAAATATTATATAATTTTTTTTTGTCTGATTGTACATCGCATCTATATAAATATATTTTACTCCTCAATTTTTTCAAAAAATAATATTAAAAGAAAGTATAAATATGAATATTAATTAGATAATTTTATGAACAACTACCTGGTTTACTCTGATAAGCAGTTTTTAGTTTATCAGCACTTACTGCAGCTAACTGAGCAGTTGTTGTATTAGCATCCAATACAACACCGCCTTTTTCTTCAAATGCCGCTTCTAATGTCTCCAAAGGTATATTAGCATCAAGTAATTCTTGTGAAGTTGTTGTATCACTGATTGTTGCATTGGTTGTTGCTGAAGAAGAACCAACACTTACACATATGTTTGGATATAATACCGAATCAGCACTTTGTCTACAAGTACCACCAATGTCTTCATTAACTTTACAACCAGCTGGAATTTTTTTGGTTCCCATAAACGGACAACATAAAAAGATAGTTTCACCAGTATTTTTATCAAAATACTGTTCAACAGTCTCACCTCTTTGTTCACACGGTTGTTTTCCTTCGTTGTTCACTACAAGATTTAAGTCTTCATCTACTGGTGTAGGGCACCCTCCGGGAATGTGATCCATGGTAGATGGATTATTATCAGATTTATATGCTTCAAAGTCAGGACAACATCTCTTTGATTCTTCTGAAGTACCAGCTGCATATGTATAATAAAACCCATTAAACTTCTCGCAATAGTTTGATGATCCTAAAGCTCTACAGTGTGCCGTACCTTCTGAATTTGTTATACAAGGATCTGCTTCTTTACATCTAATATCACCATGATCATCATCTGGTGCATAATATCCACTCTTACATGTTCCTTTATCCAAATTTATTTTACAACGGTGTTGGTTGTGACTTATAATATTATGAGATTCATCCGATGGACATTCGCAAGTTTCACCAATAGCACACTCAACACACTTTGCAATTCCACTTTGAAAACCAAAATATCCACTTTCAACACCCAAAATAACACACGGTATATCTCCAATTGGTACAGGACACCCTTCTCCCAGGTCCAAAGGATTTGTTATGTAATTATTCCAATAGTTGTTATTATCTATTGTAGAATGACAGTCGCTTTTATCTTCTACACTAACACAAACTTTTAATGCCCTTAACTCGTCATCATTTGTAGATTCTAGGATTAATTCTGTTTTTTGTGCATCAGTAAAAAATATAAAATCTATCGCCATCCCTGAACTACATTCGCTATGATGTAATGTTAGGCACCCGTTAGGTCTTTTATCTTGTGTTTCATCCTCAACCTCTATTGTAGTACTACAACCGTCATTATAAGTTGATGGTACACACAATGTTACACCATCTGACACCATTTTATCCATATATGAAGGACACACTTGTCGAGGAGTTCCATCACCACTATCTACAGTATCAAGAATTGGATTAAAACTAAGTATGTAGTTGCCATTGGAATCTTTTACTAATAATTCGGCTGATGTTTTTGAAATAATTAAAGATAAAAACAATAGAATCAATTTATTCATTTTTAAAAAAAATCCTTTCTATATATACAGTAATATTTTGTTCGTTGAAGTTTTTGATGTGTAGTATTTTTTTAACAAAGGATGATTACATGTATTACTTAAGTATTTTTTTTGTCTTATTGTACATCGCATTTGTTAATTCTATATATTTAAACCCCATTTGAAAAAAAACCTCTATATAAATACATTCGATTATATTTAAAAATGAAATCGTTCTATTTATTATTAACTACCCTTTCTATTGCATACGCAAATAAATGTAGCACAAACGTTGACTCCACTACTGGAGTACTGACATGGAATCCAAGTACAGACGGAACCACTATACCACCAAATGCATTCGAAGACTGCAACACTATAAAAATTGCAGTATTCAACGGTGTTACCAGTATAGGTAATAATGCATTTAAAAACGCAGGTGATGCCGGTGGAATGAACTTGACATTTAATGCATTGGAAACTATTAGTCAATATGCATTTTATGATACAAAGATAAAAAGTTTCACAGCTCCAAGTGTTACTACTATTGAACCTGGTGCAATAGAAATGATGACTTCAGTCGCAAGTGGGATTGATTTCACCTTCGATGCATTGACTAGTATTCAAGCGGAAGGATTTAGGGGCGCAAAGATAAAAAGTTTGGTAGCGCCACTTGTTACTACTATAGGTGATAATGCATTTGTAGGTGTGAATGATCCGTTTGATGGCACTACTATTCAATTGGATTTAAATTTTCCAGCATTGACTACTATTGAACATAGTGCATTTAAGATGGCAAATATAAAAAGTTTGGTAGCTCCACTTGTTACTACTATAGGTGTATCTGCATTTAAAAACGCAGGTCATGCCGATGGAATGGATTTAAATTTTCCAGTATTGACTAGTATTGGTGTTAGTGCATTTGAGCTGGCAAAAATAAAAAGTTTGGTAGCTCCAAGCCTTATTACAATCCCAGTCGCTGCATTTTATGGGGCAGGTCATGTTGATGGAATGGATTTAACCTTTGATGCATTGGATGAGATTAGTAGTGTACAGAATAGTATTGTAAAGGGTGCATTTGAAAGGGCAACGATAAAAAGTTTGGTAGCACCACTATTGACAAAGATAGGTTCTAAAGCGTTGCTTGAAGTGAATTTTATCACTACTATTCAATTGGATTTAAATTTTCCAGCATTGACTAGTATTGATGAACAAGCATTTAAGGAGGCAACGATAAAAAGTTTGGTAGCTCCAAGCCTTATTACAATCCCAGTCGCTGCATTTCAAGGGGCAGGTCATGTTGATGGAATGGATTTAACCTTTGATGCATTGGATGATATAGGAAACAACGCATTTGACCTGGCAACGATAAAAAGTTTGGTAGCGCCACTATTGACAAGGATAGGTTCTAGATCGTTCGAGAATGTGAATCAAGATGGTACCCAAAATAATTTATTATTGGATTTAAATTTTCCAGTATTGACTCATATACCTGAGAATGCATTTCAAGGGGCAAGATTAAATACATTGATAGTGCCAAGTATTAGTAGTGCATCTGGGACCGATGCTTTTAAATATACTAAGGTTGCAAATTATGTTGTCATCTCAAAAGCATCTGGTCTTCAAACTAATAATGATATTCAAACCATTCATTATGTAGACGATGTACTTTTGTATTTAGGATTTGCAACTCAACAACAGTTGAAAACGGAATATCATGGTAGAGGTTTATTAACAGAAGATGTACCTTTGTATTTACCAATTGCAACCAAACAACAGTTGAAAACGGAATATCAGAGTAGAGGTACATGTACTTAAATTCTTAATTCATCTCTAATTATTAATTATTTTTTGGTATAATTGTACATCGCATCTATATAAATATATTTTTATACCTAATAAATGCAAACAAAAGATTTGTTTAATTTATCAAGAGCTTTAATTAGTATATTTTCTGTATCCGTTTGGCACCAACAAATTAATGAAACTATTTCAAATGGTACATTAGACGCAAATAACTGTAGATTAATGTCTCCTCTATTTTTCACTGTACTTTTTATCCATTTTATTTATAATACAACCTCTTTTTTTTATTTAAAAAGAGAATTTGTTTTATGGTACAGTCTTGTAAATATATTAGTTGGTGCATTTATTGTCATGTCGTTGAAACCAAATCAATGGTTTTATTCTTTTAAATGGTCAGATTGCAACGAGTTGTATAATAATAACGATGTGATTGGGAGATTTGCTATGTTAAGTTATGTGTTGATAACCTTGGGATCTATAGAGTTGTTATTAAATGTTTTATTATTTAAACAAAATATTTGGTCTCTGGTCAAATGCAATGGGTTTGAATCAGAATTTGAAGTACAATTTGAGTGTGAAAAATTTTGGTTTTTGACCAGTATATTCTTGGTTTTATTCATTTCATGTACAATCATGGTAGCTGTAGCAGGAGGGTTTGCCTAAAAATCCTAAAATAATATATTTTTTTATCTATAAATACAAATTTATTTTATTATCAGAAAATGCCCTGTTAGCACAATTGGTTAGTGCATCAGACTTCTAATCTGGGGGTTATGGGTTCAAGTCCCAGTTCTCATACTCTATAGCTCAGTTGGGAGAGCTGCAGGCTCATGACCTGTGTATTGCCTAGGTTCGATTCCTAGTAGAGTAATAAGTATGGTCTGATGACTTTGTTTGGGTTTGATTCCCATTCATACTATAATTGATCTATTATTTTACACAATGCTTTATCAAAATTAAATATTGATTCTCTTTCTGAATACTTACATTTATCACCATTGCTAAAGACTACATCAACAGATATTTCTGATATCTTTGATTCTTTGAATATACTCAATGTTGTTTTTGGTTTTATAGATTTGAAAACAACTGTGTACTTCTGATCATTTTTAAAAAAATCAAAATCACTAACATAATCTTCAAAATTTAATATTTTTTTATGTGGAGAATAAATAGTTTTGAATAAATTATCATAACAATTTCTTATATATGTTTTATATTCATCTTTTTGTTTTTCGTATGATACCATATTTTAGTTAATATTTTTTTATTATAAATAGACTTTTAAAAAGAATAAATGTCTGACAACCCATGTGAATTTTTATGCTGTTGTTGTACATTTATGAAAGATTGTGATTGTAGTAATATGACTTTATTTGACTGGATAGGCTGTTATTTTTGCACCAGATGCTGTGGTGATCTTTGTGACGATGTAGCTAGAGACAAGAAAAAAAGACAATACGAGGTAGTTGAAGATAAATCCAGTGTGAAATCAATGAGAATGCAAAGATTAGATTTTTGAATAAAAAAAATGATCAAAAGTATATTTATAATTGCATTTATGATACATTTTGCTTATGCATTGGATTACCAAAACAATGAAATAATAAAAATTACTCATTGTAACACAAAATCATGCTCTTTTTATGTTTATGATGATGAACATATTCAAATAAGATCAAGAAAATACAATATTAATGAATTGTACCACATTCCAAACACCAACATAAAAGAGACTGTTATAAAAAATGTTAAAGGTGGAATACTTTTAATTATTCCAAAAAATATAACATATGAAAATGATAGCAAAGATATTTATAATTATCAAAACTCTGAAGATGTTGAGATTTTTGATATAGAAATAAATAATGTAATAGAAAAAGAAAAAACTGCTTATTCAGGTTATTTTAACAACAGGCAAAAATGGATCTCATATTAGTATATAATATAAGTTTTTTTATATAAATGTTCCCTCATCCTAAGACTGGAATAACATTGTACACTAAATCAAAGTGCTCATATTGTGTGAAAGCTAAACAAAATTTTCCTAAAGCTAATATAATAAACTGTGATAATTATTTAAGTGTGAAAAGAAATGATTTTTTAGCCTTTATTGACACATTAACTAACAAAAAACCAAGAACATTTCCAATGGTGTTTAGAGATAAAGAATATTTAGGAGGTCATGATGATACAAAACATCTAGGAGTTTTTAATTTAAAAGAATATTTTTAATTTTTTTTCCACATATATCTTCTATTTTTTCTCTTTTTTCATTATATTCTTTTTGTTTCAACCAAGACATAGATTGAACTATTTTTTCATAATTTAAATAAACATCTAAAAAATAATCATCATGAATATTCACATATACTTTTTTTACAAACCCCAGTCTTCTCCCCTTTTTTAACCAAAAGAGTTCCAGCTTACAATGTTTTTCCAGTTGTACATATAGATGTTCTTCAACCCCATAATCAATATCATCCCATAAATCTAAAAAATATTCAAGAACATCTATTTTAAAGATTACTCTTTTTTTTGTTGATTTTTTTTTAGTATTGACTTTTGTTTTTTTTAACAGCGTTGCTAAAATCTTTGGCATTTTCACATATAAAATATATATTTTTTTTGATATATGAAACTTTCCCTAATTTTTTTCAGTGTTTTACTCGAATATTTTTTGCTTCAACGTCTAAACAATAGACCTGCTGGGGCTATTTTATTAATGATTATATTTCTTCTTATTCAAATAGGGATAGTGACGTCAGAGACTAAGAAAACTCATTACTATCGCAATTAAAAGTTTTCAGAGTAGCTAATTTTTTTTGAACAATTTCCCATTCAGATTTAAGGTTATGAACCCTTATAATATTGACCTGCACCTTGTCAAAGGTCATATATTTAAAAACAAATAGTAAAATATATCTAATATCACTGTTCTGACAATTTAAAATATCATTGAAAAGATAAAATTTAGTCTCTTCCATACTTTTCGTATTATATTGATTCACAACCATATCAATAAGATCAATATCCGTTTGAACGGTTTTTAAAATATCACTATTAAAACCAACCATTTTCAAAGCAAATAATACATATTTATAATATGAAAGAATTTAAAACACAAAAAGAAGCATATGAAAATGTATCTCAAGAAGAATTTACATATGCAGTAAATTATAAAAATTCAGCTGCATCTTTTTATGTTAATGCTACTGAAAAAGAATTTTGGGATGAATATATGTTAAAAGGACCTAAGAATAATTATGAAATAATAAAAATGAATAAAGAGTGTCATCTGTATCTGGATTTAGATAAACATAATAGTAATTACAGTGAAGATATAGAAGACATATGGAATATTATCAAAGAAAAAATGATAGGAGCACTTGTTGAAAACAGCATATCAAAGAATAATATAAACTTTATAAAACTTTCCAGTCACTCTGATACAAAACAATCACTTCATATTATTGTAAAGATAAAAGGTAAAATTTTTAAAGACTTGAGTCATTGTGGGTTTTTTATCAAAGAACTTTTAAATGATATACCAGTCTATTATCATCAAGTGATAGATACTGCTGTATATACAAAAAACAGATGTTTCAGAATGTTGGGTTGCACAAAAGCTGGTCAACAAAGATATCTGGTTGGTGAAAACCCATTATCATTTGAATATTGGAAAGAATGTAAAATTCAACCTTTAAAATGGAATGGTGATGAAAAATCAAGAATATCTTTTGATGGTGTGCCTGAAACACTTCCAAATACTTTTTCATCAGAAATACCAGCCCATATCATATTCATTTTTCAAATGTTAAATCAAGATAAACATTTTTTAGCTCATTCTGGACCAGTTGATCTGAATAGAATATTTTCTATACCAGAGTCATTGACATTTGTCTGCAACACACTATCTAGAAAATGTCCTATAGCTGAAAGGTATCATACAACAAATGTGCCATATGTAGTGATAGATCTTTTGAGACAAAAATACTATTTTAAATGCAGAAGTGAAAAGAATTGTAGAGGTTTGAAAACAAGAGAATATAGATTAACCAATGTTCCTAAAATTAATATATCATTCTAATATTTCATTAACTTCTGTATAAATTATATCACAAAAATTACTTTCTAACAAATGTTTTAATAAAACATTAGATGGAAACGTTTTTGGAAAATACCAAGGCTCGTTCAAAAACCATTTTTTTATTTTATCTTGTATAATTGTATCAAAATTTCTAATTTTAAAATAATTATAACATATCGTTTGATATTTTTTTTGTATCAAAAAGTGTTTTACTGAATTTTCACCGTTTATTATTAATTGAACACCATGAGAACAACATGGAATACGTTTATTATCAATACAACACAAACTTCCATCAGGAACTGAATTTATTTGTGTAATATGTTTTGCATTATGAATATCTTCAAAAATATTATATTTCTTATACCACATTCCACAATATTTACCTCTCAACTTGTTAAATTCAATTACATCTCTTGTTATATGATTAGCAGAAATATCTGATTTCAACATGTTCATTAAATAATAAGTTATTACATTTTTTATTTGTTGATGATTCATTTATTTTAAAAAAAATACGCACCTATATACAACACTTTGTAGTATAAATAAACCTTTTTCACACAACAAATGAGAACATGGTCATCCATAGGTTTTATTATAGGATGTATCGTTTTTATTATAGGTATATCAATGTATATAGCAAGTGACTATGGGTTACCACCTGTACCCATTGGATGGTTATTTGCAGTGATACTTTTAAATATAGGTAGTTCACTTTTAATAAGTGGTATTACTATGGGGGCACACAATAGCATAAAGAAAAAAGGTCAATGGTTTATGTTTGGCTTTATCGGCGTTGCTTTTTTAGTTTTAGGAGCAAGAACATACATACTTCATCCTTACGAGACACCAAAGTGTTTGTGCAAAGCAGGGTTTTATGGTGAAGACTGTAAACCATGTGCATGTGTAAATGGTATTTGTAACGATGGAAATGAAGGTAGCGGCAGATGTCTCTGTGATAATGGCTGGGACGGAGAAAAATGTGATAGATGTGGACGTACATTTGAAGGGGATAACTGTGACAAATGTATTAGAGGGTGGGATGGAAATGAATGTGACGAATGTTATCCGGGTTATGTTGGTCCAAACTGTGATTTTTGTCACCCAAATTGGTTATCAGAGTATGATTTGTATGGAACACTTTGTAGATATTGTAAAACAGGTTATTATGGACCTTTTTGTACCAAATGCCCAACATGTGATACACATAATAAAGGATCTTTTTGTCAAGATAATGATTGGTGGAGAGACAATAAATACGATAGTACAGTGTGTACAACTACCGGTCAAATATGTGAAAATGATTATGACTGTAGCTCTTATAATTGTAAAGGTAGATGTGTAATAGACGACCAATTTACTGGTCAAAATTGTGAAGTTGATATACAATGCAATCCAGGTACATGTCAATTCAAAACCTGTTGCGTTGAGAGTAAATTTGGAAGTGGTGAATGTAAATGTACCAGAAATGGATACTGGGGACCTTTATGTGAACCATGTCCAGGGTTTGATGGTATATACTCAGCTAGTATTTGTACAGGTCATGGTACGTGTTCAGCTGCTTATGTTGGAGACGATGTATTTAGCCATTTAACTTGTGAATGTAACACAGAAAATGAAGCCATATGGTCAGGAAATCAATGTGGATGTTTAGAAGAAAATGGAGAATGTACAAAATGTGCAGATGGATTCTTTGGAAATAAATGTACAGTATGTCCAGGGGGAGGAGGTATTAGTCAATGTAGTTTACATGGCACCTGTTCCGATGGGTTGACTGGTGATGGAACATGTTCATGTGATTTAGATATAAAACCAAATGGGTTAGGAGGATGGAAAACGTCAGACACAGGTTCATGTGACGTATGTTATTCAGAGCATGATTTTTATGGAGATAATTGTAACATTTGTTTAAACACCAAGGTAGTCGGTCCAACATTAAGTAAAAGAAAAAGTGATAATAGAGATAACACATTGTTACCTGATGGAAATTATTTATTTACTTGCCCGGTGAAAGACCAAAGTTGTAATGATAACGGAGGATGTTCTGATTTATAAAATATATTATATATTTTTACTATTAATTTTTTATTTACTATACTATTTAACTCTGATATTCACAACATGCTTCACCCTCAATATTATCAACTCCAGATTTAATATTTAAACATTCAGCTGAGCTAAGATTGGAGACACAACGACTGGGGTTATTTTTGTTATCACTTTGAAAACATCTAAACCATTCATCTCGATGAGCTCTTGCACATGTCCCAGTAGCCGCCGCAGTAGTAGGCGCACTAGTAGGCGCTGTAGTTGTTGTCGCTGGTGTAGGTGCACTTGTATATGCAGGTGGAGCTCTAGCCGCTGAACATTTTTCACCACAATGTTTTTCCTTATCAATCTTTAGTTTATTACAAAGTGTTCTATCAGTATGATGGCAACAACTTAATTCATTGTATGTTTTTCTAACATCGACTGATTCTGTTCCACAATCTCTGCATACCTTTGCAATTTGTACTCTACATTGATGTGAATCAGTATCACAACTATTAGAATTACATTCAGAATCAGCAGAGCATGAACCTTCATATCTTACGTTCTCATCGACAGACTCGTAATTTCCAAGAGCACAACATTCTGTTTCAAATTTATTCTTTGGGTTATCACCACCATGATTAAATTCTCCTTCTGGACATTTTTTGCATTCATAATCACCTGCAGCAGATAGTCGGACATGGAAATTTTCTTGGCATAGATGAGCATCGTCACATTCAGTATTGGCACCATTTGGATCATCACCTCTTGCATTCATCACACCGGGTGGGCAAGCAACACATTTACCAAATTTCACATGTTCGTTCACTTCACAGTGATCTGGATCTTCAGTGCATGACGTTTCTCTTGCTGAAGAACCAGTTACTGGCATTGGATCACTCTTATAACCAGGTGGACATGGACTACATGTTAAATTACCATCAGATGCTCTGTAAACCCTATGATTGCTTGGACATACACATTGGTCTAATGTATCAAGTTTCAATGTTCTATCGATCTTGCTAACAGTAATTAAACCAGATGGACATGCATGACATACATCTGAACCATTTTTAGTATAATAGTTATCAACACATAAGTCACACAATCTTACAACCGTATAATCCGCTAAGTGTTGTGCTTCATTGGAAGAAGTTATATCCATTTCACAAACTCCAGAACAAACTCTGTCTGAAGTGGCAGTCGGTGCAACGGTTTCAGCTTGACCATCCAAGCAGACTGTTAGCGTTTTACATTCTCCATCTTCAGTATATCCATCGCATACTACATTACAACTGTCGTCACCTTGACATGAAACGTCTGTTTGTACTACAATATCTACATCAACATTTAATAATTTTCTTCTATAAGTAGACAATAATCTTCTTCTTCCTTTTAACGTTATTTGTACAAGTTCTACAACAGTATCATATCTCTCTGCAACTAATGCTTTAATAGCATTAATTTTTTCTTCTTGTGTACCAGAAACGTTAAATGAATTAGTATATTCAACTTTCTTAGGCATCATCACTTTCAAAGCCTCAATTTTGTCACCTCTGTCTGCTCCTACAGTATCTGCTTTCACATTATCTTTTAAAAATCTAAGTGCCTCTGATACATCAGCTTTTTGATTAGTAAATAATCGCACCGTTTTCAAATCAAATTTTTTCTCTACTACTTCTCTAAGTAAAGATTGACCATTTCTTCTTGCATTTTTATTATTTTCATTAATTGCTTCTCTTAAATTATCAAATGACAATACATCAACATCTGTATCATTTGTACCCAATGCTTCAATACAATCTGTCTGAGCACCATCTTCGGCTTCACATTCTTCGCCCAAACCTATTTTTAATACGGTTTTAATATATGTCTGTTTTGAATCAACACAAACAGACCAACTACCAACACAATCTCTTGTACAGTTACCATTGTCAGTGTTTGCATTTGCGTCATAATTTGTAGCATTTTCATTCATACAACCACTTATAGGACCTTCACATACTCCTTCCACTATAACAGCCGGAGATTTACACACACATAAATTGTTTTCTTCAATTTCAGCATTTTCACACTTTGTACATGATTCACTGGCTGCTGCTGATACATGGTTTGTATCACAAGGACTACATGCTGGTTCATTTGCTTTTGAAAACGTTTTCTCTGGGCAAGGTTCACAAGTAGCATCTTTTTTGCTATCTCCTACAACAAGATGATAACCTGGTCTTGCATTACATGGATCTGCATGTTCATCAGGAGATAAAGTTGGATCGTTATATGTTTTATGTGCAACACATGGTAGACCATCTGTTTTATTATTGAATTGATTTAATGTACCGTGGGTTTCATTATCACATGGTTTACATATCCAATCATCTTCTACAAATGAACTACCTTTGTATAATCCTTTACCCCGTTCACATGTATGTGTTTTTAATTCACATGCTGTTAAATGATCATTGTCAGAATCATATGAACCTTCTGGACATCGCTGACATTCTAAATGATTTACATTGCCCAGTGTACAAGTGTATTGTTTTGATTCATGACCTACTAGTTTATAACTATCATCACAAGATGGAACACATGTTTCACCATGATGTAAGACTGTTTTGTTAACACACTTTTGTCCATGTGTTAATTCTGGTAAAACACAGCTTTTTGGAGCACAAAGGTTTGCGGAATAATTTGTAATAACATTGCCGTCAATGCTAAAAGATCCTTTATCACAACTACCACTGCCTATTTCTACGTATCCAACGTCACATGTTGATACGCAACTTTCACCATGAGTCAAAGAGTTCCTATTCGCACAAGTTCCTGCGTCGCCATTGCTCAATAAACTAGTAAGGAAACTAATATCACATGTTTTTTCGGTGCATACTGCAGCATCCAATCCAGTATCTAGACAACTAGATTTACCGCTTACTTCATATCCTTCATTACAGGTTGGTTGACAACTTGTTCCCGATGCAATTACAAATACACAGTCGCCCATGGCACCATTTTGTGGCGCAGTTACATTACATTTTTTGGCACATTGACGATCTGTTTTGTATCCGTTATCAACAGCCCATGACTTTGACAAATTAAAAAGCTGTGGAGCTGCTTCTTCCATTTCATCAGAGGCACATATAGTCATTTTTAGACATACTTCTGTATTCCCATATGGATGAAACGCATCATTTTCACAAACACATTTATTGTCTTCTGTTACGATATTTGAAAGATGCAATGTAAAATCTTTAGGGCAAGAACTTTTTTTAACTTGACATTTGACATTCACTCCACCTGGTGAAAATTCTGGATCGCCCAAACTATACACTCCATGTTGACATGCTGTACATGTAGCAGGAGAGTCTTGATCACCATCTATTCTACCATGTCCTGGATCACACTGAACATCGCCATGAGCCAAACACATTGAATGGTCTGTTAGGTTATTGTATTTTTGCAATGTATTAAAATTATTTGCTAAATCTAATTCAGTTTGTAAATAATAATTGCAATCTGCTTTTGTATTAATTCGACCTTTTGCCATTAAAATATCACATATGTGTTCAAATGATCTGTCACAAGGTAAACACAAATTCTTATCTTCAGTTTTATCCATAGATCTATATAATCCAAAGCCGTTTGCACAAGAGTTTAATGATGTTTTACAAGTATCTATTTTATGATTGGATTCATCCATGTATTCATATCCAGGATTACATTCTTCACATTTTGAATCTACATCATCGCCGCCTAAAGTATATTTTTCTCCTACTTGACATGAAGAAAGTGCTTTTGCTTGACAAACAGAACTATCTGTTTTATTTGAAAACTGTGTTACAGGATCACACTGAACACACTTACTATCGTTTTCACGGTCAGTCATAGCATAATCCAATCCTGAACCAACGCCACAAACCGATCCTCCAACACAACCATCAACATCGCATGTTGTATTTGTTTTTGGTACGCAAGTTGGGTTTAGATGACTATTGTTAGCCATATATGTTAAAGAATCACAAGGTTTACATCTCCTAACCAAACCTTCTGGCATAAAATAATTTTTATTATTCGCTCCGGCACATATAGTACAGTCTGGTTCATATTTTAGACCCCGACCACAATTTCCTATGTCACAATGATATTTTGCACGATTTAGATCAAACTTAATTAAAGTAAATGCTTGTCTCTCTGCAGATGACATAAAATGTTGATCATCTATTTTTACTGACATGGTACACTTACCATCTGTACAAAACATATCCCTCCAATCCAATCCTTCTCTTCTCTTTTGCCATACTCCTTCTCTGTTTTTAAAGAAAAGTTTCCTATTCCTATCATCAGCCGCGCCTTCAACTGCCAGAACAAACTCAGTAACATAAACTTCTAAAAATTGTATTTGAAGTTCACCTTCCCATTTATCTAAAGCAGTCTGGAGTGTTAACTTACCAGTAGTTTCTGTAAGACAATGAATGTTATTATTTTCACCTTTATCCAGTTCAGTGACTGTGTCACCAACAAACTTAAATGAATTGTCGGCAGAATTAGTGTTATCACCTTTAACTACCCAAGAATATGCAATACCAGAACAAGTTTTTGGACATGAAGTTTGCGCGTCACATGTAACTGACGAGTCTAACGTGTCTGTTCGTGAACTTAAATCAAATATATAAGAGGTGCTATAGGATGAACTTAGACCCGCTTTGCACGCATAACCATGCATACAACCACTATCACCCAATGTATTGGCATTACATTGAGTGCAAGTACCGTCATCTACATTTGCATTTACGTTAAAGTTTGAAGCTGTATGATCTGTACACCCATGTACTTCAGGGACTTTATTGCAAACGCAAACCTTTTTCTCACTACATCTATCTGCAAAATTCTTAGTCGTTGTGTTACCAAATTCTGCTTTATTCCAATATAAGTAGCCTTGATTCATGTAACATCCACTAGGACTATCATATCTATCTTGCATTCTTAATGCTCCTACTGTTACATAACCCCTGTTATAAAACATATCAGGTTCACTTGGAGGTACATAGCCACGTGCACCCCACTGTAAGTATAATTCTTTACATTTTTCATTGCTTCCGGTATTTATAACTTGATCCGCTAAAGATAGACTATGACGTCCATTTGGATAATTAATATCTTGAGAAAATGTCGAGGTATAATAAGTTATTTCAGATGCAGTTAACAATGCTCTTGGAATTCCTGTATCCTTATATCTATATTCTCCCATTTCACCAGTTGGATCATTAAAACTGATAGTACATGGTGCATAATTAGCATGAGAGGATTGTTCTGCTAAACTTCCAAAAGTAGTGTAAATTTCTGATCCCAAATATTGAGCAGCTTCCCAACATTGTTCTAATGTCAACGTTTCATAAGCACCGTCTACATGATCGCAACTTGGTGGTGCATTTTGATTAGGAGGATCTGAAGGTGTACCTTGACCACAATCCAAAGATACATCCTGTTTACATGCAAAATAATATGGATTAGGTACACAGCAGTTTTCTTCATTGGCTGCTCCAAGTACCTCTTCTGAATCTCCCATCATTGAATTCAACTGATTATACACCTCTATAAAACTGGCTGGTTGATCATGTCCAATTGAATCACCTTTGGAGATTGGCAGTGCGCATACATTTGTTTCACAAGTATATAAACATGATCCGTCATCTAGATTTGCAGTGCTATTAAAGTTGTTTGATTGAGAATCTATACAACCTGGATATGTACAAGACCCGTCATCTGTATTTTTACTTGAATTATAATTGGATGCTCTTTGATCTAAACATCCAAAATCTTTAGCAATGCATGATCCATCATTATAAGTTGCCTTAGGCAAATAATTAAATGCATCTGATAC
>NZIM01000059.1 GCA_002691585.1 Legionellales bacterium | reverse complement strand
TCTTTTTCATTAGGTAAAAATACTAAATTTTTAATGGCGAAAGATGCAGACGATTTCTAGTTTGATGGAGGCAAATTATGTTGGATTATATTCACTTATTAATTGATTCTTTATTCGGCTCTACTGAATATTTTATTAAATTGTACATTTTCAAAGATACACCTCTGTTCATTATATCCTTTACATGTATTTTATTCTTAGTTGTTGGCTATGAGTTTATCACACGTTCATACAATGTTTATGTTAATAAGCATCTTTTTCAAGAGTTTAGTCGCTATCTTCAAAACATTGGTTTAGTGTTATTTGCCTACTTATCATGGCTTTTAATAATGATTTCATTGTCAGATTTCAAATCTGGTAATTTAATGTTTGATACTTTCTTAGGATATTTAGTGAACCTATCAGTCGTTGAATGTTTTTTTGTTTTCTTATTTTCGTTTGTAACAGCTTGGGCGTGCCTTCCACCACTTAAAAGGCAGCTAACACAACTTAATTTTTCAAAAATACAGGTTTTCGGAACATACATCATCTTTCTAGCAAGTATTTTTCTAATTATTAGTCACATCATTGAAGTAGATGTTTACTTGTCTCTTCTTGCTTCCAATTATTTATTTATCCTTTGTCAGTTTTTACTTGCGCCTATTCTTGGTTTAATCGTAATGGATATTTGTCACGATATTTTATCTAAGTTTATGAAAAAGAAAACATATATTAATATGATATCCCGCAATATTTTTATTATTGTAACAGCGGCAATTTTTATTATTGGAATCAATAACTCTAGTTTCGTCAACTTAACGATAACAGGCCTGTTAGCATCCATTATTGTTGTTTTAGGAATTCAAATAGGCCTTTTATTAAGAGAACGTATACCTGCTATATTGATTTCTTATAAAATCAAAACACCTTATGATAAGCTTTTGGCTAATTTCATTTGTCTCATTATCATTTTCCAATTCATAGCTGGTGCATTGACTTTATCCTCAGTCGAATATTATACAGGATTAGAGAACATACTATCTGCGTTTACACATATTGCGATATTCACAGTTGCAGCAATGGTTGTTCATAAATATCTAATAGAGGACGTTACAAAGCATAAGATAGATAGCACGTTAAGTATCTATTTTGGAAGAGTAATTATTGCTGTTTTAGCTCTTATTTGCATTATTCTAGTGATGGAAGATTTAAAGGTAGATACAAGACCTTTATTGGGAATTATCTTTGCTGGTGGTTTAGCCATTGCTTTAGCTTTACAGTCTTCGTTATCAAATTTTGCAGCAGGTTTATGGATTGTTTTATTTAAACCATTCAAAATCAAAGACAATGTAGCTTTCAAGCAACAAATAGGTTTCATTGTTGATATTGACTTTCTATTTACTCGTTTACAATTGTACAACGGTTCGATCATTGTAATCCCAAATTCAGAAATTCTTTCAAATGTTGTGCAAAATTTAAGTTGTTCAAACATATATCGTGTGAGAACAGAAATATGTGTTTCGTATAAAGCAGATCTCGCAAAAGTCATTGAAGTGTTTACAAAAATATTAGAAAAAATGCCTCACAGTGGATTAGGTAAAAAGAATAACTATTCCAATAGTGTAATCGCTGCTTTAAAGCACCAAATTTGGATTGCTGGTTTTGAAGATTCCGGTATTTTAGTTCGTGTAAGTTATTGGATTGATTCACCAGCATTTGAAGTATCATTTACTAACGCATTTAGAGAATCTGTTGCTACACAGTTTCAAAAAGAAATGATTGAGATACCGTTTAACCGTATGGATGTCCATATTCTCAAAGATGGTTCTGATTGATAATTGAAATATTTGTAATGGAATTTTTGTTGATTATTCAACTATTATGACTTCAGTTTCAAGTAAAACATTTTTTTGATCTAAGATTGTTTTTTGGATCGTTTGAATCAATGATATCATATCATCATAGCTTGCATTTCCTTCATTTAATATAAAGTTTGCATGTAGCTCATTAATCACCGCGTGATTACTTTTTAACCCTTTAAGCCCACAACTTTCAATCAATTGAGCAGCATATTTAGGATAAGGGTTTTTAAACACAGATCCACAATTAAAGGTTCCAATTGGTTGTGTTTGATTTCTTTTTGATATGCAATTTTTTAAATAATTTGATGCTTTATCAGAACATCCTTTTTTAAATTGAAAATAAGCCGCTAAAAAGCGTACATTAAAAATGCTATGAAGATGTCTATAGCTAGGACTAAACTGATCCTTTCTTAGGTGATATATATGTCCATTGTCATCGATTACATCGACTCCAACAATATTGTCCCATGTTTCTCCTCCAAAAGCACCAGCGTTCATCGCAAGAGCGCCACCAATTGTTCCTGGAATACCAGCAAGGAATGCTGCATTTTCATATCCTAGTTTACAACAGAGCTTAGAAACTTGCGCACATGAAGCGCCACATTGTGCGTATATTTTGTTGTCCGATAAGGATTCAAATGACTTCAGTGTTTTTTGAGTGATAACAATAGGTGTTTTTACAATTTTAGGCAGAAGAACATTACTTCCTAAACCTAACCATAATCCCAGTGTCTTATATTCTTTTATCCATTTTTTTAATTCATGATAGGTATCTGGTAAAAGAACATTTTGACCAAAGGCATCTAATCTCCAGCTATTAAATTTCTTTAAATCGAAATTAGTGTGTCTACTCATAATTTACAATATTATGAGCAAACTGTGAAATTGATCCTGCACCTATAAAAACAGCTACGGATGGTGCGTTTATAATCTTATGAAGACTTTGTTTAATAGATGACTCATCAGCATAAATTATTGAATCATGTGTTTTCGAAACAGTATCAAACAATGCTTTTGAATAATCTTCATTTTGGTTTGATGATGGTTCATATGTCGTGAGTAGTATGAGATTTTTAATTTTAGATAATGACTCAACGTATGCATTAAAATGATGCTTTACTCTAGAATTTCGGTGCGGTTGACAGATTAAGATTGTATTTTCAAAGCGATCATCTACCATTTTAGAAATAGCAGAAATTTCAGTAGGGTGGTGAGCATAATCGTCGTACACTGTAACTGGGTAGTTATTGATGGTAGTTACTCCAATCTTTTCCATACGACGTTTAACCCCTTCAAAATTGGGAATAGCAGTTGCAATTTGTTTGAAGCTTATTCCAAAATGGTGGGCAATTGAAACAGCACCAAATATATTTGTTGCATTGTAATCGCCGTGTAGTGATGTTTTTATTTTAAACTTCTCATTGGTTTTGGAATAAAGTCCTTCTAAAGACATACCTTTATCATTTTTTTGAATCGAAATGATCTGGTAATCTGATGGATTAAATCCATAGGTAATAACTGATTTAGATTTTTTTGCAATAGCATATGCCTTCGAATCGTCACTACATACAAAAACAATTTCTGCTCTTTGAGAGTACTCTATTAATGTTTGTTGCAGTTGTTCGAAATTATCATCATGCATTTCGAGATGATCGGACTCAAAGTTATTGATAAGAATATGAGATGGATAAGTATTTAAAAAAGAGCCATCACTTTCATCGGATTCAAAAATAAAATACGTTTGATCATTTGAGTATTGTGACTGTGGAAAGCGGGTAGGGCTTCCACCAATTGCATACGTAGGTTTCTGATCACATTGCTCAAAAATAAACGAAACTAAAGCACTTGTAGTAGTTTTTCCATGAGTACCAGTAATAGCGATGTTAAGGGTGTGTTCTTCTATGATTTTTTGAATGAGTTCAGACCTGTGTAAACATGGAATATGATTTCTTTTTGCTATTTGTAAATCAGGATGATCCTGAGAGATCGCAGTTGAAAAAATAAGATAATTACATTTTTTTGAATGTTCTGAACGATCTGTACTTATCTCAATTGGCTTTGAGAATGATGCATTTGATGCATTGTTTGAATCAGTGCCCGTTACTTTTTCACCCCGCTGCAAGAGAATCTCTACCAAGGCTCTCATGCCACAACCTAAAATACCAACAAAGTGATAATGCTTCATCCTATACCTGTTAAAATGAATATCTTCTCATGCGAGCATTCATAGTGTCAAGCTATACTATGGTGCACCCATTACCTGGATCGTCAAGAGTTTCCGTAGGTTCCTTGTGATATGTAGGATCTTGATTATTATCGATTTTTTCACTTTTACCAGTTGTGAATAAGTTGCTTGCTGCTACCGGAGATATTGGTTGATTTGTTGGATTACTTTGAATTAAATCTGTATAAATAAGGAAGTCTCTATCCCTTGATTTAAGCTGGTAAATCGTGATTCCAAAAAAACTAGATAAAATCAAAGATACAAACCAGAATATCATATTACAAAATTCAATATTATGAACAGTTATCGCAAATATTTGTACAAAAATAACTGCAATTTTTTGAATAAAGATTGAAAAGGAAAAAAATGACAAAACAAACATTGCTAATCCATATAATAAGTGGAAGTAGGGCTTACGTTCATAAACTGATGTTGATAATTGGTAAGTTGTCATGCCAAGACAAACTGCGACAAACATACTATAAAGACCGACTACTTTCTCAAAGATTTTTATTTTGACAATGAAGTCTGTACTAAAAATAAAAGGATTTTTAAAAAATATAAGGTATTTGAAAAATATTAAACAGAGCAATGTAACGCAAACACCTAAAAGTATGAAAAGCAAATGATACTTCCAAGGTGTTTCTCTAAAGTTAGTCGTAATTGTTTGTTTAGACGCTTCATATTTTTCTCTTAATGAAGCCCATCTGTCTAAAAATAGTTTGTCTCTATGGAGTATGATTTTATATCGACAGGTACTCATCAAAATAGTGAAATAAAATGCCAATGCAACAGTACCGCAATAATATCCAAAAGACAATGTTACAGCATTCATAAAGATATGAATCAGAAGCCCAATGACAGTTGAAATAGCAACAAAGTCACTGCAAAAAGACATGAACAGGTGAACTGATAACGCAAATGAATTGTAAGGTGTTTGTTCAGTTTTAAGAATTGAGTGATTATATTGAGAAGCCTTTTTAAATTCTTCTTTCATATAAGTTTCATAGTCATACATTAACCATGAGGAAATAGATGCAACAATTGCAATGACAAAAAGAAGAGAGAATAAATAATAAGACCCGATGGTGGAAATAGCGAATAGATCCATTCCTAAAGAAAAAACAACTAGTGAAGTATTAACACAAGAAATTACAGTCCCGAAGAAAGATATCAGGACTTGTAAAAAAATTAGATCAAACGTGTTATCTGGTGTACTATCTTCACCCGGCACAAGAAATCCCTAGTTTGTAGTTGCTAAATCCTTTAAAGTTAATTTAATCCTATTTTGACGATCAATTTCCGCGACCTTGACTTCAAGTTCTTGACCGGCCTTAAGTTTGTCATTGATGTCATAGACATGTTCCTCTGAAATTTGAGAAATATGCAAGAAACCATCTTTTCCTACTGGTAGTTGGATAAATGCTCCAAATTCTAAGATTTTACTAACTTTACCATGATAAATTTGACCAACCTCTACATCTGTTGTGATGTTACTAATATGTTGTTTAGCATCTTCAGCATCTTTTCCTATTTTTGAACTAATTTTTACTAAGCCTGTATCATCAATGTCTATGTCAACACCATACTTTTCAGTGATTTCTTTAATAGTTGCGCCACCTTTACCAATAACAATTTTAATTTTGTTTGGATTTATTTTTAAGGTAACGATTCTAGGTGCAAACTGTGATATTTCTTTTCTTGGCGACTGAATTGCCTGATCCATCAGCTTTAAGATGTGTAATCTACCTTCTTTAGCTTGAGTCAACGCAGCATCCATAATGCTTCTATCAATACCCTCAATTTTGATATCCATTTGTAGGGCTGTAATACCAGATTTTGTTCCTGCAACCTTAAAGTCCATATCACCTAAGTGGTCTTCATCTCCAAGAATATCTGTCAGTATAGAAAATTCTTTATCATCTTTTACTAGTCCCATTGCAATACCTGCAACATGTTCGTTAATTGGCACACCAGCATCCATCAATGATAAGGAGCTTGCACATACTGTAGCCATTGAACTTGATCCGTTGGAATCAAGTATTTCTGATACGAGTCTTATGGTGTAAGGAAAATTAGAATGGTCTGGTAATAGAGGTTTTATAGCCTTTTTTGCTAAATTCCCATGTCCAATTTCTCTTCGTTTAGGAGATCCTACAAAGCCACATTCACCCGTACAGAATGGCGGGAAATTATAGTGAAGTAAGAATTTATCCTTATATTCTCCATTTGCATCATCAATAATTTGCGCGTCACGTTCACTAGATCCTAAAGTTAAGGTAGTTAAAGACGTTGTCTCACCACGCTTAAATACTGCAGAACCATGGGTTCTTTTTAAATAGCCAACTTTTATATCAATGGGGCGTACTGTTTTAAGATCTCTTCCATCAATTCTGATTTTATCTTTTAAAACCATTACTCGGACTTTGTCTTTAATCAGTTTATAAATAGACTCTTTAATGGCATCAATTTCATCTTCTTTAGTATTTTCAAGAATTTCCTTTTCAATATCACTTAAAGCAGAATTTCTTTCTGCTTTGGTAGTAATTGACAGAGCGGTTTGAATTTTCTTCTCATACTTTTTCAAATCCACGTCTTTTGTTACGGTTGGTTCAGGAAGTTCTACAGGCTTAATATTTGCTTTTTTAGCAAATTTTTCAATTTCATCAATAATTGTTTTGATGTTCTTTTGACCAAACTCAATGGCATCAAGGATGGTTTTCTCATCGACTTGTGATGCAATTGCTTCAACCATAACAACGTTTTCCTTGCTACCTGTAATGAATAGATCGATAGATGATTGTTCAATTTCAGCTTTAGTTGGGTTGATGACAAACGTTTTGTCAATTAGTCCAACACGAACACCAGCCACTCTAGTTTTTAGAGGCAGTCCAGTAAGGGCAAGGGATGCGGATGATGACAGTAATGCTATTACATCAGTTTCTATTGTTGGGTCAAGTGAAAAAGACTGGCAGGTGACTTGCACTTCTTGATTAAAATGATCTAAAAAAGTAGGGCGGATAGAACGGTCAATTAGTCTTGATCGAATAACTTCAGCATCTGAGGGTTTTCCTTCTCTTTTTAAGAAACCACCAGGCATTCTCCCACCTGCATAATATTTATCAGTATAATCAACACGTAACGGAAAAAAAGGATTTATAGTCTTAAAGTTTTTGTCCCAAACGACAGCAGAAAATATTTGACAGTCGTTTACGGTTACTAACACAGAACCATCAGCTTGATTAGCAAAATATCCTGTTTCTAAATGATATGTATGAGAGCCCAAATCAAAGCTATGAGTAGTTACTGACATTGTATTTCCTTAATATAAAATTTAACGACGTAGCATAAGTGTCTTAATTAATGCTAAATATCTAGAAGTTGAAACGCTTTTTAAATATGATAAAAGCTTCTTACGCTGGCTGATTAACTTTTTCATTCCATATCTAGAGTGTTCATCTCCATGGTTTTTCTTTAAATGCTCGGTAAGGTGCTGGATTTTTTTGGTAATGATACCCACTTGTACTTCGGGTGAGCCAGTGTCTCCTTTTTTTAAAGCAAGTTGATCAATGATCTGTTTTTTTTCAGCTGAGTTCATAGCTGTTCTCCGTATTTACATATTTAATTACATATCATAAATGTTTTTAGATTTTCATGCAAGAAACTTATCCATTAACATTTTTTTTGGTTTAAGCAGACCATTTGTAAGTGTACATATTCCCATGAAGTCATTGTTTGCGTTTTTAATGCCTACTAAGTCATAGTTTTGAACAATTTGTGATTGAACAAATTGTCCTTGTCGTAGTTTGTGGATCTCCTCGTCACTTAAGCAAATATGATGGTTAAACAAGATACTTCCAGATATTCCATGTTCCATTTTAACTTTTGGTAAATCAACAAGATCTAGATTAGTAAATGGTGCTACCCACTGACGACGTAAATTTGTCATTGTTGCACCACATTGTAGTTGTGCACCTAAATCATCGATGATAGTCCGAATATAGGTTCCTTTAGAACACGTAATATCAAATCTCACTAAAGGTTGATCATATGTTATATTTTCTATTGATATAATTTCTATTGGTCTTGGAGGTAAATGGATGTCGATATTCTTTCTTGCCAATTCATATGCTTTCTTACCTTTAATTTTAATAGCTGAAAATTTAGGAGGGATTTGTTCAGATTTTCCAGTAAATTTTGATAGTTGAGAATGTATTTTTTCAAATGTTATTGATTTAATACAGGCTTCTTTTTCAATATTGCCCGTAATATCATAAGTATCTGTTTTAACACCTAGCTGTGCCTCTACATGATACTTTTTGATTTGACCAGAAATATATGGTGCTATTTTTGTATACTCATCAATACAAATGGGTAACATTCCTGTTGCAAGAGGGTCCAATGTACCACAGTGACCTGCTTTTTTAGATTGAAGCTTTTTCTTTACAATAGAAACCACATCGAAAGATGTATAACCTTTAGGTTTATCAATAAGAAAAATCATAAATATCAGGTTGATTGTGTCTGATCAATTTGATCATAGAGTTTTTGAAGATAAACTAGTTGTTGATCTAATTTAAATTCTATTTTTGGTATGTATTTTAAGTTTGCGTGAAAAGCTAAAGATTTTCGTATCGAATGAATATTGTTTTTTAAAAACTTCATAAGACGGTCACTTTTAGATTTGTTATTTTCATCGAATAACAAAAATATCTTAGCATGAGACAAATCTTTAGATAATTCCACTCTTGAAATTGATGGGAAAAAATCAATATGTGATTGAATATTGATTTCGCTCATTAAAATAGTTGAAATAGCCCTTTTAATGAGTTGCTCAATTCGTAGTTTTCTTGCTCTCATTAGGATAATATTACTTTAGTTTCAATTAATTCGTATGCTTCGATTCTATCACCTTTAACGATGTCGTTATAGCTTTTTACACCGACACCACATTCAGAACCGTTTTTAACAATTTGAACATCCTGTTGGTAATGTCTTAATGACTCAAGTTTACCTTCAAAAATCACTATGTCTTTTCTAAGTACTCTGATTGGTGCAGCTTTCTTTAGTTGGCCTTCTACAACGATACAACCTGCAATCGCGCCAAGTTTTGAGGAGTGAAATACATCTTTTACTTCAGCGTAACCAATGATTTTCTCTTCAATTTGAGGTGCGAGTAGGCCCTCCAATGCTGCGGTGATTTTTTCGATTAGATCATAAATGATGTTGAAATAGTAAATATTTACTTTAAGATTTTGTAAAACTTTTCTTGCTTGAGCATCAGGTCTTACATTAAATCCAATAATAATAGCTTCTGATGCACCGGCAAGTTGTACATCGTTTTCTGTTATTGATCCAACACCATCACTGATAACTTGTATCCCTGCAGTTTCATTACCTACTTTATTAAGGGATTGAACTATGGCTTCTGTGGAACCATGTACATCTGCTTTTACAATCACTTTTAAAATACGTTTATCTTGATCAGTTTTGAGATCCGTGAAAATCTCATTAAGTGATTTTTGTTTTTCAGCAAGAATCGCTTGTCTTTGCCTTGTAATTCTATGAGCAGCCAATTCACGGGCTTGTTTTTCATTGTTAACAACAACAACTTGACTCCCAGCACTTGGCACTGAGGAGAAACCAGTTATTTCTACTGGCATCCCTGGTACTGCATGTTTTACATTTTGTCCTTGGTCATTAATCATCGTTCTTATTTTACCAAAAGCGATATCACATAAGACAATATCAGCGATTGCAATCGTACCAGTTTCCACTAAAACGGTGACAACAGGGCCTTTCCCTTTATCTAGTCGAGATTCGATTACGGATGCTTTAATTGGTCCGTTAATTGGTGCTTTTAATTCAAGCACTTCAGCATTGAGGGAAATGGCTTCCAATAACTCGGGTATACCATCACCTGTTTTGGCTGATACGGGAATGACCATGGTGTCGCCACCCCATTCTTCAGGGGTAAGCTCATTAGTGGATAGTTGTGTTTTAATCTTTTCAATGTCCACTCCAGGCTTATCAAATTTATTAATAGCAACAATGATTGGTACTTCAGCAGCTTTAGCATGCTTGATTGCCTCAATTGTTTGAGGCATAACACCATCATCAGCAGCTACTATTAAAATGACTAGGTCTGTAATATTTGTTCCTCTGGCTCGCATTGAAGTGAATGCTTCATGACCTGGAGTATCTAAGAAAGTGATTTTTCCAGATGATGTCGTTACTTGATATGCACCGATATGCTGAGTTATGCCGCCTGCTTCTTTGGCTTGCACTCTACTGTTACGGATGTAATCGAGTAGGGTGGTTTTACCATGATCAACATGGCCCATGATGGTTACAACAACATTTCGGTTCTCGTATTTTAAATCGTCAAGGCTATGTGCAATATGTTCTTGTGATTCATCCTCAGAGTTAACAGACTTGCATTTAAAACCTAATTCCTCTGCAACTAAAATACAGGTGTCTTGATCAATGTTTTGATTGACTGTGATCATCATGCCCATATTAACAAATTGCTTGATAAGATCATTGACCTTAATTCCCATTTGATGTGACAAATCTTTTGGTGTCATCAGTTCATTAATAAGTAGAGTTTTTTTACGTTTGGTGTTTGATTTTAATGTAACAGATACATCATCTTGTTTGACCTTTTTTTGGATTTTTTCTTGAATTTTCTTTTCATCTTCCTGGATTTCCTTTTCATCCAATAAATCTTCTTTCACTTCTTTGTTTTCTGTAGGAACAGATTTATAATCAATTTTTTTAGATACAAATTTTGTGGTCTTAATAGGTGTCCTTTGAACAGTTGTAGCTTGTTTGGTCGGTTGTTTGTTTTTCTTCAATTGCAAGAGTAATGATTTGTAATCTTCATTAGTAATTTCATCATCAATCGACTGTATGTTTTTATTAATTGATTGAAGTTTACTCAAAAGATCTTGAGGATCAAATTTAATAATCTTTGCAATTTGAATGATCGTTTTTTTAGTTTTCAAATGTTCACCTATATGAATAACTGGGCTTCAGCGTGAATGCTTTCAGCTGTTTCATCATCAATTCCATCTATTGCTTTTATTTCTTCGATGGTTAATTTGTTTAAATCTTCTACCGAATGAACGCCAACAGATTCCAAATGAATGATTGTAACATCATCAATACTGAGTAATGTGTCTAGAGAAGTGGAATCATCTGGTGATTCAGATAATTGTTTTTTTATGTCCTCATATACTTCCTCGGAGATGTTGAGGTGATCAATAACCATTGCAGGATCTGCGCTTAAAAAAGATTCTTTTGTTGTTAGGGAGAGTGTTTCTAGATCTTTGATGATTTTTTCATCAACAGATAGAATATTTGCAATTTCATTACTTGAATCATTATGAGCATGCTCTTCCTCATCGGTTTTAACGTTTAGTTCCCAGCCAATCAGTTGGCTGGCTAATCTGATGTTTTGACCATTTTTACCAATAGCTTGTGAAAGTTGATCTTCTTCTATTAGCAGATCAATACATTGGTTTTGTTCGTCCACGAAAACAGATCGCACCTCAGCAGGTGCTATTGCAGAGATAGCTAATCTTGCCGGATCATCATTCCAGTTGATAATGTCAATTCGTTCTCCATTGAGCTCATTAGAGATTGATTGTACTCTTATTCCTCGCATTCCCACACAAGCGCCAATAGGATCAATCCGTTTATCTATTCCTTTAACAGCAACTTTTGCTCGAACACCTGGCTCCCGTGCAGAAGCTTTTATTTCGATGGCTCCATCAGTAATTTCAGGCACTTCAACTTCAAATAAAGCATTAATCATTAGAGGGTGAGACCGGCTAACAATTACTACTGGACCATGAGGAGTGTCGTTTAATCCAATAATACATGTTTTAACTCTGTCCCCAATTCGAACTGATTCTTTTGGAATCAAGTTATTCTTTTGTAGCATGAGCTCGGTACCATCAGAGGTCTCTAACACAAGATAGTCCTTTGTTAATTTTTTCACAGTAGAGGAGAGTAATTCACCTATACGTTCATCGTATTTTTGAGCAGTCTTTTCTCGATCTAAGTCTCTTAACAACCTCGACATGATTTGTTTGGCGTTATGTGCTGTAATTCTTGAAAGCATGTCAATCTCAAGAGTCTCTTTTAACTGATCTCCGACATCTAGTTTAGAATTTTTTTCTTTTGCTTTTGATAGTTCAATGTAAGCTTCAGGAAATTCTTCATCATTTAGGGAATCATCAGCAACTACTTCAGAAATTCTTTCTGCAAAAAACGTTCCATCCTTGCGATTCATGGTGACATTAATGTTTGCACCTTCGCCGATTTCTCTTATTACAATCTGCTTCATGGTTTTTTCAATGGCAGTAATAATCGTATCTACAGGTACCTTCTTCTCTGCAGCCAAAGCATTAGCAAATAATACAATATCGTTTTGATTCATCTAATCAATTTTCCTTACAATAAACATGAAAAAAGCCCATAAGGGCTTTTAACTAGTAGCGGGGGTAGGATTTGAACCTACGACCTTCGGGTTATGAGCCCGACGAGCTGCCAGACTGCTCCACCCCGCAATAAGACTATACTAACTGATTTTTAATTGATAAATCAACCCTTTTAAATTACCCATGCTCTCCAGTTATCATTGAAGTCAGGTTGAGAAAGGATTGTTTGGACAAATTTACGATTGATTTTAAATGTTTTGGATGAGTCAAACGGTGCATCAAATAGAATATTTCTGAGCAGAGATTCCATAACATTATTCAGTCTTCTTGCACCTATGTTTTCAAGGTTCTCATTGGCTGTAAAGGCAGCTAAAGCAATTTCATAGATTCCATCCTTTGTAAATTGAAGCTTCACCTTATCTGTTGATAGTAAAGCCTGATATTGCTTAATCAGAGAGTACTTTGGTTGGGTTAAAATTAATATTAGATCATCTAGGGTTAGCTTATTTAGTTCCACTTGTATCGGTAGTCGCCCTTGTAGTTCTGATATTAGATCAGAAGGTGAGGTATCCATAAAGGCTCCAGATGCGACGAAGAGAATATGATCAGTCTTCAGTTGACCATATTTAGTGTTCACAATTGTTCCCTCAATTAATGGGAGTAGGTCTCGTTGCACACCCTCCCTGGAAACATCTCCTGATGATTGACTTGAAGAACGTACAACTTTGTCAATTTCATCTATAAAAACAATTCCTTCATTCTCTGCATAGGTAATGGCATCTCTTTTTAAAGCTGATTCGTCAATAAGCTTTTCTGCTTCCTCGTCAACCAATATCGTCTTAGCATCTTTAATTTTTGTTTTCTTTTTTTCTTTTTTCCCAGAATTCATAGATTGAAAAAGACCTTGAATTTGTTCAGTCATTTCCTCCATGCCAGGAGGTGACATAATTTCAATACCTAGATTTTGTCGTTTATTGATGTTGATCTCTACTTCCTGATCATCAATCTCACCACTGATAATTTTAGCTTTATACTCGTTTCTAAGTTCTAAATGCTCAGTATCATTTGTTCCAGGAAGGATGGCATCCAATATTCTGACAAGCATTTGGTCATTCGCTTTAATTTTTGCTTCTTCAATTTTTTTTCGTTTTAAAAGTTGAAATGCTTTTTCAGCTAAATCCCTTGCTATTGATTCAACATCTCGCCCAACATAACCAACTTCTGTGAATTTTGTTGCCTCAACTTTTAACAAGGGAGCTGACAAGGTGTCTACCAGTCGATTAACTAGTTCTGTTTTACCAACCCCTGTTGGGCCAATGAGAAGAATGTTGTTGGGCATGATTTCATTTTGTATATCATTGGAGGAGTTCATACGACGATATCGATTTCTTACCGCTACTGCAATTGCTTTTTTTGCTTCAGGCTGGCCTATTACATGTTCATCAAGGTGGGTTACGATTTCTTGAGGGGTCAGGGTTTGTGTCATTTTTGAATTATCCTATTGTTTCAATGGTGTGATTTTGATTGGTATATATACAAATATCACCAGCTATTTCTAGAGATTTCTTAACTATCTCTTTAGCACTTAAGTTCGTATTGTAATATAACGCCTTACCTGCTGAGAGGGCATAGTTACCACCAGACCCAATTGCTATCATAGGCTCATCTGGCTCAATGACATCACCACTTCCACTAATAAGTAGAATATGGTCTTTGTTAGCAACAATCATCATTGCTTCAAGTTTTCTTAGGATTTTATCAGTTCTCCAGTCTCGAGCCATTTCAATGGCTGCACGGGTAATAATACCTTGATACTTTTGAAGTTTAGCCTCGAATTTTTCATATAGATTAAACGCATCAGCAGTACTTCCTGCCATGCCAGAAATAATGGTATCGTTGTATAACCTTTTAATTTTTGAGACAGATTGTTTTAACACTGTATCACCAAACGTTGCTTGGCCATCACCTCCGATTGCCACTTGGTTGTTTTTTTTAGTACAAATAATTGTTGTGCCTTTTATCTTCATTCAATTTTTCCTATGATTGGTAGCTGTTTAAGAAGTATTGTAGCATTCGGATCAACATCAAGTTCATTAAGTGCCTGATGTGCGTCCCTTAAAGTATGGTATGGTCCAAATGCCATCTTATTTTCATATTTGGGGTTTTTCTTTTTTGATTTCAAGGTTAAATAAAAACTTTTAGATGTATCAATTACATCAATCTTATAAAATGTGGAGCGAATGAGTGGCTTTTGAAATGGATGAAAGAATGCAAGCATACATCCAATGCACAAACAAAAAACAAATAACCATTTTTTTAAAAAATACATCTTTAAATGTTAACTTTTTAAATTTATATTATCTACTAATATATGATCTTATCATACTGAAAATTATTCCAAGAGAAATAAGCAATATCCAAGCATGTGTGCCACCATAACTAATTAATGGTAATGGCACCCCAACAACAGGAAATATACCAATTACCATACCGATATTGATTATGGATCCAAGAAAAAAGTTAGTAATTAAACCACAACACACATACCGTTCATATGGCTTATCAATTTTATGAGCAATCATTAAAACACGGTATGTAATTGCTAGAATCAACAGTATGATAAAGGTTGTACCAATAAACCCAAACTCTTCACCTACAATCCCAAATATAAAGTCTGTTGCATGTTCTGGCAAAAAGAATAAATGCGATTGGGTTCCATTTAACCATCCTTTTCCAGCAAACCCGCCAGAACCAATGGCGATTTTTGATTGAATGATATGATATCCTGCACCCATGCTATCATGACCTGGGTTTAGAAAGGTAATAATACGTGCTTTTTGATAATCATGTAATATATTAAACCATGCGTAAGGGATTGCGGTGATAGCAAAGCCAATACACATTGCAATCATGTATGAGGGTAATCCACTAATCAATATCATGATGAGTCCAGTTGAGCCAATGAGTATTGCAGTACCTAGATCAGGTTGTATTAGAATGAGTAGACAGGGAATTGCTAAAATAGAGAAAGATATAAAATGATTTGTAAACGTGTTGGTTCTAAAGTCTAACCAAGATGCTAGTGCAAGCGGGAGTGTTAATTTAACAATTTCAGATGGCTGAAATTTTATCACTCCAATGTCAAGCCAGCGCTGCGCACCTTTACCGCTACTTCCAAACAAATAAACTGCTAGTAGGATAATAATACTTAAAAAGAAAAAAACAGTTCCCATTTCATTGAGATCTCTAGGATTAATTAACGAAGCCATAAACATCAAAAAAATGCCACAGGATAGTCTTGAAAGTTGTCTCATAAGTGTCGGAATGTTTTGATCGGTACCACTGTAAAGAATGATGATACCGATTCCAATATAAATGAAAATCAGCGATAAAAGCGTCGTGTCAAAAGTACTAGAGTTTGATCTCATCATTGTTTACCATATGTTTAAAATAAAAATCCAAAATTTTTCTAGAAACGGTTGCAGCACTAAGTTCACTATTTTCAACGATTGTTACGACGATCACTTGAGGATGATCTACAGGTGCATATCCAATAAATAAAGAGTGATTTTCTAGGTGTAATGGAATAGGGGCGTCAGCTCTTTGGCTATGGTGACTAGTGATTTGTGTTGTTCCAGTTTTACCAGCTACGGAATAGGACCTATTTCGAAAATAATAATGACCTGTTCCATTAGGGTCTGAGATCACTTTTTTCATGGATCGTTTTATTAATTCATAATGTTTCGGATCATAGTCTCTAATGACCTTTTTAATATGTGAGGGTTGATGTTGATGGCCTGAAATATCGGTTGTACCTTTCAATAAATGTGGAACGTAATAAAAACCCTCATTTGAAATAAGAGCAGTAACACATGCTAATTGAATAGGCGTAGATAATAATGCTCCTTGTCCAATTGTGGTAATGATTGTATCGCCAACATACCAACTTGCACCGCGATTGAATTGTTTCCACTCTGGTGTTGGAACAAGTCCGCTTGATTCATTTGGTAAGTCAATCCCAGTTTTTTGGCCTAACCCAAATTCAGAAAAAGCATTTGATATTAAATTAATTCCCATCTTTTTTGCTAAAATGTAAAAATAGGTATCGCAAGAAACCATTATTGCCTTTTCAAGATCTACAATGCCATGCCCTTTTGGCACCCAGTCGTGAAATACATGATTTGCAACAACATAGTGTCCATGATCTTGAATTCGATAACTTCGCTTGATTACATTGTTTTCCAATGCAGATAAGGCAATGATCGGTTTGATTGTCGACCCTGGAGAAATTAAACCGCTAATGACACGATTAAACTCTGGTTGATTTTTTTTCAACAACGGATTGTTATTTTGGTACATGTTTGGAATTTGATTAGAATCAAGCGAGGGTTGGCTTACAAGTGCCAGGACCTCACCGTTATTTGGGTTCATTACAACCACTGCGCCTTTTGAAACACGTAAAGTTTTGTGAACAAATTTTTGTAAATCTCTGTCAATGGTTAGTGTAACAGTGGCTCCATTCACTGGGGGAATGCTTTTTCCTGTCTTTTCTAGACTACCTCTTGCGCTTACCTTTAATAAATCGTAACCCGGTTGTCCCTTTAAAATATCATCATAATATTTTTCAATTCCAAGTGCAGGTTTAAATTCTTGACCATAAAAGCTCCCATATCCAATGACTGAGAACATTTCCTTACTATCATAATACTTTCTTTGTCGAGTGGATAAAATATCGACTTTATCCGCTAGTTCAGAATTTTCTTTTATCTTTATAGTAGTTTTATGTGATAAGGGAACTAGATCGGAGTGTGTTTTTTCTTTTAAAATAGATTCAATCAATGGTCTGTTTTTCTTTGTGACTTTCGCCGAAAAATTCACTTTGTTTTCAACAAGTAAATGACCGTTTCGATCAACAATTTTACCTCGTGAAGGCATAATGGATGTTGCCTTAAGGTAATTATGAAGGGATAGATCATTATAATGTCGATAATTTATCATCTGTAGATTAAAACACTGTAAAATCAAAACCAAACTCATTACAAGAAAAAACAATTGTAATGTGTATATTCGATTACTTATTCCTTGTGTTTTTTCCGATTGAACAAACATTACTTATGATACGGATGATTGTTTAAAATACATTCGGATCGATATAGCTGCTCTATTAGCATGATTTTGATCAAATGATGGGGGTATGTTTGATTTGATAAAGACCATTTTTTCTGACATCTCTCTAAAACTTCAGGAGGTAACCCATCGTGGGCACCAATATAGAAGTTAACATTTATCCCATCCATTTTCCAGATGTTGATTTGCTCTGCAATATGCTCACTTTTGAATTGTTTTCCTAAGGAATCAAGTGCAATATGAGAGACCTTTTGATCAAGGAATTTAGTGATGTTTTTTTGATTTTGTGGATGAATCTCAATTAATTTACATTTCATCTGAATTTTTTTGTGATAATGGTCAAAACCAGACTTAATCCAGTCAGGCATTTTATGGCCAATTGTGATGATTTGAATCACCAATTCAAATGGGCTCCCATAATTTCTCTAATTGATAATGATGTCGTGCATCTTTATGCATGATATGCACTACGACATCAAGGCAATCAACTACCATCCATAAATCATCCTTGCATTTATTTTGACTTTTATTTCTTACGGTAATTAAAGGAGATTTAATGAGTTCATCAACTAATGCTTCAATATGTCGTTGAGATGTACCTTCGCAAATCAACATAAAGTCGGTAAATGACGTGGTTTGCTTTACATCAATAGTGGTTATATTAATAGCGTGGTGCTCGCTAAGTAGGTTCGAGATAGTACTGAGCATGTGTTTAGAATTTAATGTATTTTTAACATTTTTCATATATTTCTATTTTAGCATAATTAAAAAAATTTGGAAAATCGTTTTAATCACATATCTCTAACGTTGACGGTAAAAGTTCATCAATTGAAGACAATGCATTTATGTGATTTCCATCGATAAAAGACGAGAAAGAATTTTTGTTGTTGGAGGGGAGGCCAACATAAAGTAGTGTTTTTTTGGCACGAGTACTTGCAACATAAAACAATCTTTTTAACTCATCATGAAGTGATTTTTTAATTTCATTTCTAATAAGGAAATTGTATCCATCTAAATGTTGGTCTTCATCATGAATCGTACCAATTAGGTCGGGGTGCTCAGGGTGGTATTTATGACAATAAAGTAATTGATCCTTTTGTCCTATTGTTGTTTTGTGTGTTTCTGGAATAATCACATGATCAAACTCTAAACCCTTAGATTGATGAATGGTCATTAATTTGATGCGTGAATAATCATGTGTTTCTGGTGGATACATTTTACTTAATAATGGTTCTAGAGTTTCTCTATTGAGAGGTATATTTTCTAAAAATAATTGGTCAATGGTTTCAAAGAAATGATAAGCAGTATCATGTGTTTCCCAATTGGGAATAAGCAGATTTGCAAGTTGAATGACGCATTCTGAAGGGGGATGAAAAAGTTTCATTGCACGCAGTTCTTGAATTTGCTGATTAAGCTGAAGCCATTTAGGGTGGAAGTTACTTGTGGTCATTTGATCCCATGAAATTCCCAGACTTGGAAGACTTTGTACAGCAATATCAGAAATCGAATCAGGAGAATAGAGCGTTAAAGTCAAACTCATTAAGTCAAGAATTAAAGGTGTGTGAATCAAAGGCTCCAAAGCTACCGCTTGATGGGCAATATCAATTGACGATTGAATTAATTTTAAATGTTTCCTAGACCTGCCAATAATACCGATTGTTCCTTTACATACTGATAACCATTGATTGACCCACGAGTATTCATCAGT
>NZIM01000058.1 GCA_002691585.1 Legionellales bacterium | reverse complement strand
AAAGTTGCGATACATTGTACTGAACATTGAACTAAAATCCTTAATTTGAAAGCATTGTTGCATATTTTTTATCAAATTTAAAATAAAAAAAAGATGTTTTATAGCAACTCAAACATTAATTTACTAAATATATCTGTAAAATGAACGAAATAAAATAATTGGTTGAGATATGCTTCGCGTTAACATACGTCAATAGCATCTTTTTTAGCGGGTTACATCATTACATTTTGATTGGCTCAACTCTTATTCTTAGAGATTGAATATACTTTTTAGATTTAGAAATTAAGCTCAATTGCACCTTCTATACTATCAAGATAACCAAGGTCATGGTTTTGTGATGAAAGCTTAATTGAGTAATTAAACATTTTTTTCCATGATAAATTTAATCCCAATGATGTGGTTAGAAAATTATTAGATGTTTGAGTGTCATTGGTTGATTGAACATCTCCTGTAGATATATACGAGTAATTGTGACCCTCAGTACGTGCAGATATGTATGCATAGTTGAGGTTTGCAAATGGATTTAGCATCCAGGTATTTCCTAAACGGAATATTCTCATTAAATCTATACCTAGGGCGCCCCTTACAAGTTTTATATTTTGACTTTGCACTGATAATGTATTTGATGCAGTGTATGCTCTTAGGTCGGTGTAATAATAACCAATTGAGCCGTACGGAGCTATTTGATATGCACCTTGTTGATTGGAGTAATTACGTTTTAAGTTAAATATGCCTTGATAAATTGCTCCTTCTCTGGATCCAATAGTACCACTTGTTTCATATCCATTGATATCAAGGTTTGAGTATCCAAGTTGTATGTTTAGATTATCCCTTTTATTGATATCATATATAGTAGATAGCAAGACTTGGTTTTGATAGATTGCAGATGAATATAATGCATCGCTTGTGTGTGCACTTGTATCCCCATAAACGTATTCCAAATTCATACTCATGTTATTTGACAGTTTTCTTTGATAAAGTAAATTATATAATTCAGAAGAGACATCGTTATGATTTACATCTCCAGATGATCCATTGACAAAAAATTTATATGTTTCGTTTGGGGTGTCAGTTACAAATTCGTTACTACTATAACTAAATGAACTTTCTCTTATGCCCATTTGATCACTAATATTTTCCATTCGAGTTAAGTTACGATCAATGGTGATCATTTGTTCTATTGATTTTTTTTCAATCAAATCAATAGTTAACATTTGATTAGAAAGATCTGAGTTTTGAACGTTATCTTTTGAAAGAGCATCGGTAACAAATTTTGAAAGTTCGATATTATCTTTTAATTTTTGTAAATAAATCTCATATTGGATATTGAACATTTGAAGAGCATTTGTAATGTCATTAGGGTCAACATTTGAACCTTGATGCTGTAAACCGGATTCAATTTTGTTTAAAAATTTAATAATTTTTCTATTTAATTTCTTTATATCATCATTTACAGATAATGATTGGTTATGCAATTTTGATACAGAAGATTGTATCATGCTTGGAACTGGCTCGGAATGAAATTGTTTGGAGCTTTCATAATTAGATTGTAGAGTAGGGGGGTTATCCGCTTCTTCTCTATTATTTTTTTGTAGTGTTAATTCATCAACACCATTATTGTCTTTGTTTTGTACTACTTTTAAAGCGTTTGAAATTTGTTCTTCGTTAAATTTTTTACCACTTTGATTTCCCGCAACATGTTTCAGTAACTCGTTTACAGACTGTATGTCTTCGTTAAAGCTATCAGCATGAGTAGTATCATTTAATTTTGATGAATGATCACTTTCCTCATGATGAGACTGAAGATTCTTTTTATTGGTTTGTTGACTCGTTGACTTACTATCACTTGGTATAACTTTATTAATCTTTAATTTCCTTACATCAGAATTTTGATTGATTCTTGGATTAGACCTTGAAATGGCTCGATGTTTTTTACTTTTTTTACTTTTTTTGGAATTTTTCAAATCCATTAAGGATGAAACCTCTTGTGGAATGATGACATTTCTTATGATTCTAATTTGTTTATTATCTATTGATACGAATGCGTCACATGCATCTCCAGAGCTACAATCATTTATAACTGCAGCATGCATAATATTAACTTGGCAACACAATACTATTGATACAAATCGTAGTCCATTTTTGTATCGTAAATTTAACATATTATTCCTCCATGTACGCACGTGACTTATAGTTTAATTAAAAAAATTTGTCAATTATAAATTCAATGTGCATATTTTATATAAGTTTTTTATTATTTTATTTAAAGACAATATTTAATATTTTGTATATCCTTTATTGAGAGGTATGGTCAATGAATAGTCATTATTGTATTAAGAGTTTTAAAATGAAGTCATTTCTGTTGTTACTTTTATTCATTGCACCTTTGGGGTGCTTTGCGGCAAAAGTTGTTTTTGCTCTACCTGATACTAATAATGATCCTTTTTGGAAAATTGTTCTGAAGGGTAGCCAAGATGCTGCCAATGCCTTAAGGGTTGATTTAGAAGTCATGAGCTACTCGTCAATAAAAACTACGGATGAACTTAACTCAATTGACATTGCACTGTCAAAACCTAGTGATGCAACCATCATTGTTCCTTACCATCAATCAAATAAAATTGAACAAGCAATAAAAAAAATGAGTGATGCAGATCATTTCATTCAAGTTATTAATACGGGTGAAAAGTATATTGTCCAACCTAATTTAAAAGCAAACTATATTGGTATGAATGATTATCAAGCTGGTTTATCATTAGGCAAGGGTTTAGAGAAATCAAACGTAAAGAAGGTGCTTTTTATTTCTCATTTATTGACTGACTCAAATGTAGTCATAGCAAGGCAGGCGGGTATTCACGCAGCATTACCTTCATCAAAAATCTTTGCTTTAGATGTTTCTAATCTATCAAGTATCGATGCACAAAAAATGATTTTAAACAAACTTGGTACTACCAAGGATATTGATACAATTATCACATTAGGGCCAATAAGTTTTGAATACTTATCTGATGCTTTAAAATTAAAATCATCTAAAAAGATTCGTTACAATATTGTATCTTTTGATTTATCAAAATTAAGTGCTGATATTCTACGTCTTGGTAAGGTGCGATTCATCATTGATCAACAACCTTATTTACAAGGTTTTTACGCAGTTGTAAATTCTGGTGTGTTCGCTCTTAATCATTTATATCCAACGAGTTCGATTTTTACAGGTCCCCGCTTAATTTATCCATCTGATATTGAGTTAATTTATAACGATATTGGGATTACGCGTTAGAATGTTGACTCGTTTATTTTTAGTATTATTGTGTATGATGCAATGTATTCTTGCCTTTGCACAAAATGAGACAATTGTAAAAGTAGGTATGTTAGTCAATGATTCACCAGCTTCATTGCTTTCTGTTTCAGGTGAACCTGCAGGTATCGGTGTTGATCTTGTGAAAAGAATTCTTAATGAACTTCCTTTAAAAACTTCATTTATTCATTTTAATGATCGTCAACAGGCACTTAAATCAATTGAGTCAAATGACATACAGTTACTTGTTGGCTCATTTGAGGAATCACTTGAATTAGAACCCTTTAATATAGTAAGTAGTCTACCATACTTCATTGATCCGATCGTGATTGTCTCTTTAAAAAAACATATCTCAATGAAAGAAGTATTGTCGTTAGTTTTTAATCGCTTATTTGTAATTGTTTTCGTTGGTTCTTTAGTACTAGGGCTACTATTTACTATAATTTTATTCTTCTTGGAAAAAGACAAGCATCCTCATTTTGAGGGGTGTTCTACAAAAGAAAAGTTTAGTTACTCGACATACGCTATATTTACCTGTTTTTTTCGTGATTTGTTGTACGATCCCGTTACAACACTTGGGAGAGTATTATTGACAATTTGGATGGTTTTTTCTGTATTTGCAATTACTATCTTAGCAGCTTTAGTGACGTCTTCAGTTTTGCATCTAATGAAACACGGAGGACAGTCTATCTATAGTATAAATGATCTTAATAACTCAAAAGTAGGTATCCTTTTAGGTAAGCCACGATTAAATCAAGTATTAGTAAAGTCTGGGTCAACACCTGTTTTATACGTCAACCTTGAAACATTATTTCAAGCTTTAACTGAAAAAAAGATAGATCATGTTGCTGTTGGGAAATCAAATTATGAAGAATATCTGTCATTAAATAGCAGTACCTCAAGTCAATTTGTTGAAAGTAATGTGGCATTGGGTTTTGATGCGTGGACACTCTATGTGAATAAATACTATGGTTCAATCACATTAAAGGAGCCATTAATTAATATTATTAATGCTGCTATCAATCAATATCGTAATGATTTTAAACTCTATCGGATTTGTTCTGATTACACATCCCACCCCGAGTATTGTGTGTTTTGATATACTGATTTGATAGTAGAAAAATCGTTTGTTATCAAATTTGTGTATCTAGGAGTTAGGAAATGTGTTTACGAAATAAAAAATTTTTTATTCTATTGTTTTGGCTCTACAGCATTTGCAATGCAGCAGATACCTGTCACCCTGAAATAGGGGATAACGATTATGTGATTGGTTATGGTAGTTTAATGAGTCAATCCTCTGCAGAGCGAACGGTGGGAAAAATAAAAGAAAGGCACCCAGTGAATGTGACCGGTTTTAAAAGATCGTTTGGTTTGTTAACAAATTTTTATAACTTGAAGACAGCTTTTTTAAGCGTAAAAAATAGCACAGATAATAAAATGAACGGTGTAATGATGAAATTAACAAAAAATGACGTACTAAATCTTGATAAAAGAGAAATAGGGTATTCTCGTCTGAGTATTGAGCGAAAAAACATCGAGTTTCTTGATCAATTTAACTTTTCTAATCAAGAAGATAATGTTTGGATTTATGTTTTAAATGATCAAAAACCTGTAAAGGAGGATGACAGTTATTTTCTGGCTCAATCTTATATTGATGAGTTTCTAGGTGGTTGCCTTGAAGTAAATGATGAATTTAGTCTTAGTGATTTTGCAGATAATTGTGTTGAATTAACGAGTGATTGGGATTCGAAAGTTATTTCAAACGACAGAATATACCCAAGAAGACCAATCTATGAACAACCAAAAGCATGGATTATTGACGAACTCCTTCAAAATATTGTTCCAATAGCGATTGAACATAGAGTTTTAGAGTAAATGTAATTTCTTACCGTTTGTAGTTTTGAATGGCTACTATCTTAGTGGTAACATGATTATATGGGCACTGATTATACTTACCTTTCTACCCTTAGAATATTTACAAATGGTCATATTGTAAAAAGAATAAATTGTGTTGAGCATCATTTATCAAGAAGAAAAAGAAAAAAACTACCATCTATAAAAATTCTAGAAAAAGATTCTGCCAATATTATATATTCAATTACTTCCACGCATTCGTGGGGCATAAAAATACATTACAATAATATATCTTTTTGGGCATCTTTATTTTTTATATTTGGATCCTTATTGTTCTCACTGGGTGCTTTGTTTTCAATGTTAGAATTTGAGATGAGTATAGGACTAGTGTATTTTTATGGATCAATATTTTTTACAATAGGTGCTTACTTACAGTTTTTAGAAACAATTAACCGAATTGATTGTTCACATTCCAAATATATTTACCTTTTTAGATTCCTCCCTTACAGCACCTCGTATATTTCTACGTTGAGTCAATTATGCGGAGCAATTTTGTTTAATTTTAATACATGGTTTAGTATGACAAATTTTTCGAACTTATATTCTAAGAATGCATATATATGGTCTCCAGATTTCATTGGTTCACTTTTATTTATGGTATCCGCAATCTTTTTATTATTGGAATCATACCACGAAAAAATAAAAATTAGACCATCCTATTTACCCTGGTGGATCATTTGGGTGAATTTTTGGGGATGCGTCATGTTCTTGTTTTCGTCATTTTTTTCAATATATTTACCAATATCTCTTTTGTATAGTCGTCTTGAAAGTTTAATTGCTTCTGGATCATTATTAATTGGGTCCTTATTGTTTTTATTATCTAGCTATTTGTTGTGTATTGAGTTAAATGAAGAGTCGATACAACTAAAAAAACTCTCTAATATATGATGATGCATGATACTAAAAAATATTGTTAAAAATCCAATTTAAATCATATCATATTGAGTGCTTTGCAAATTGATATTTTATTTTTAATTAGCTAAACTCGCAAAATGGTTAAAGAAAAAAAATTGGCAACATTACCTAACTATCAAAAAAAAGGATTTACATTCTTCGCTTTTGAAAATGAAGCTGAAACTCTAATTGATCAATTTAAAGATAATATTATCGATCAATATGAAAGAAAGGGTTTTTTTGAAGATATGAATTATGAACATGATGTCTGTTCAAAGCTTCAAGAGTATATAAAAAAACATACATTAAAGTTGTGTTGTATAAAAAGTAAGAATGATCGAATTTTATTTGTATTTAACGCTGATGCTAAATCAATATTATTGGTTTGCAATTGTAGAGTAAAGTTAGGTGCTAATGCTGGACATCTCAGAATGAAAAGACAGGAGTTGTTCGAAAACCTCTTTATTGCAAACAATACAATCAATCAACGTTTAATTCACTTTGTAACTGAATCAAATACTTTATTGAAACAAGAAAAAATAAGTGTCGAAAAACAGTCATTTTTTAACAATATTGATCATTCGATAAAAAAGAAATTAAAACCTACAGAAGTGATCATACAAGAGATTGCAGAATCTTTATACAACTTATGTCAAGATGATTCTGATAGAGTTTCGTATGACCAAATAAAAAAATACTGCATTAATCTTATACGTAAATTTCAATTTATAAAATTTAATATCAGTAAAAAAGAAATAAAGTTTACCACCTTCAAGGATGCAAATTATGCTCTTGATACTATTTTTACATTCGATGGTAAACACACAAATATTGAAAATTACAAAACAATCCTTCACGACGTTGCTGAGTCTATTTTTGTTGATCCTAATCATGAAAGATATATAAAAGGTTTATTATTTTTTAAAACTACTTTCATCAAAAATAAACTTGATACCGATACATATGTTAATGACCTACGCTTATGTGATAGAAAGGAACAAGTTCTTTGTTGCAATCAATTACTTGAGAAAAATTCAGACCATCACCTTACAGTGATTTATCACCACTTAGATCAATTGGTTGATCAATCGATGGAAATTAAAGAATCTCAAATATTGAATGAGCAAATCAACAAGCTTTTGAGAGCCATTAAAGACACAGAATATTCTAAAAGGATTCTTGATAAGCTTTTTTCAACGGATAATGATTTTGCTTTTTTTCAACAGTTGCTTCTAGACGTTAATCTAGATTCTATTTTAAGGAATTATTTACTTGGATTGACCATTGAACAACTATCATACTCTATTAAACAACAATTTTCTCATGTTTCTACTCAGCTAATAAGTTTTCTCATTAAAGAAAAAAAAGAACTAATATCTATTATGGTTAATGCGTCTGTCGAATATGATTTAGAAATATTACTTACGGTATTTGAATCAAATATATGTCCACAAATGAGAACATTATATGCGATTATGATTATTCAAAACGATAGTTCATTAGAAGAATCTATTTTAGATCAATTAAATGATATTTACCCTCATATAAGACATCATCATGATTTTATTGATTTAATTTCAATTAATGATGAAATAAAAAAAATATTTTCATCGTTTGAAATAGATCATATTGATAAAATCCAGTCTTTAGAAATAACTACATATCCGAAATCGACTCGTAACAACAAATCATCCCCCATCCGGCAAGAAGTAAAATCAATAGATGATGTAGTGGCAGGTTACGGAAGGTGGGGGGAGCTAGCACGCCATATTTTAAGTACAGAAACAAATGTCAATTATGGAAAATTACCTGTTATTAAAACAAGGCATCTAATTCCTTATATTAATAGAAATCAAAACTCTATGTTCATTACTACCAATAATAATCTCGTGGAAAGTGCTCGTTTAGTTTATTGTCATCTTTTT
>NZIM01000057.1 GCA_002691585.1 Legionellales bacterium | reverse complement strand
AGATTATCTTCTTTTACAGCAGCCTCTAATTCCTTAATCGCATCTTCTATTGCTGTTTTTTCACTTGCCTCTATTTTGTCATCTCCAAGCTCTTTCATTGCTTTTTGAGTACCTAAAATCAATGACTCAGCTTTATTTTTAGCCTCAACTAGCTCTCTAAACACTTTATCTTCTTCAGCATATTTTTCTGCATCTTGCTTCATTTGCTCGATCTCTTCATCAGATAAACCACCTGCGGCCTTAATGACAATGGATTGCTCTTTACCTGAAGCTTTATCTTGTGCACCTACATTCAAAATACCGTTTGCATCGATGTTAAATGTTACTTCGATCTGAGGCATGCCTCGTGGAGCTGGTGGTATACTACTCAGATTAAATCGTCCCAGTGATTTATTTCCAGAAGCCATATCTCTCTCACCTTGTAAAACATGAATGGTTACTTCTGTTTGATTATCCGCTGCAGTTGAGAAAACTTGAGATTTTTTTGTAGGTATGGTGGTATTTTTCTCGATTAATTTTGTCATGATTCCACCCTCTGTTTCAATACCGAGAGATAGTGGAGTAACGTCAAGTAATAAAACATCTTTTACATCACCACTTAATACTGCACCTTGAACAGCTGCACCAATTGCAACCGCCTGATCAGGGTTAATGTCTTTTCTTGTTTCTTTCTTGAAAAATGCTTCTATCTTTTCTTGCACTAAAGGCATACGTGTTTGACCACCGACAAGAATCACATCATCAATATCTGCTACTTTTAGCTTCGCATCTTTAAGAGCAGTTTTACATGGGATAATTGTTTTTTCAACAAGATCACCTACTAATGATTCCAACTTTGCTCGAGTAAGCTTGATGACGAGGTGCTTTGGGCCACTCGCATCTGCGGTAATAAAAGGTAAATTGATTTCTGTTTGTTGAGTGGATGATAACTCTATCTTTGCCTTTTCTGCTGCCTCTTTTAAACGCTGGAGTGCAACAGGATCTTTGGTTAAATCAATGTTATTTTCTTTTTTGAAATCATCGGACAAGTAATCCAATAATGCTTCATCGAAATTTGCACCACCTAAATGAGTATCACCATTGGTTGCTAATACTTCAAATTGATGGTCACCATCAACATTTGCAATGTCAATGATGGATACATCAAACGTACCACCACCTAAATCATACACTGCAATTTTTCTATCGCCCTTTGCTTTATCGAGTCCAAAGGCAAGTGAAGCTGCTGTTGGTTCGTTAATAATTCGTTTCACTGTTAAACCAGCAATTGCACCAGCATCCTTCGTAGCTTGTCTTTGTGCATCGTTAAAATACGCAGGCACTGTCACCACAGCTTCTTTTACTGGCTGACCCAAGTATTCTTCAGCTGTTTGCTTCATACGTTGTAAAATGATTGAAGACACCTTTTCTGGAGACCATTTTTCTTTTTTACCGTCAATGGTAACCTCAATAGCACAATCACCGTTTTTAGCTTTACTGATCTTGTAGCTTAAATCTTTTTCATACCCTTTTTCAAAGGATGAACCAATCAAACGTTTTACTTCATATATCGTATTCGCAGGGTTTTGAGTTGCTTGACGCTTCGCATCCTCTCCTACCAAAGTTTCGTTTTCTTTACTTATTGCAACCATTGATGGTGTCGTTGGACGCCCTTGAGGACTATCAATTACTTTTACAGTACCATCTTTTTCCATGACAGCGACACATGAGTTCGTTGTTCCTAAATCAATACCAATTATATGTGACATCTAAATTCTCCGATTAGTTTAAAATCTTCTAAACTCTTATTTGGGGATAGTTTTAAAAAAATCAAGTTATTTTGCAATAATGACTCTTGCAGGCCTTAATAGTCTATCCTTTAAAAAATATCCTTTTTGAATGACTTGAATGATTGATCCAGAAGTAGCACCCTCCTTTTCGATGGTAGTCATTGCCTCATGTTGTTTTGGATCAAATGTCTTCCCATCTGTTTCGACAGCCACTACATCATATTTTTTTAAAGCATCCTGGAATAGTTTTACGGTCATTTCAAGCCCACTTTCAACTGCATCAATCCCTTTAGCAGCTTCTAAAGCAGCCTCTAGAGAATCGACAACCGGTAACATTGATTCAATGAACTGTTGTGCAATGAATGTTTTCGTACGTTTAATTTCTTGATCCATGCGTTTTCGATAATTATCGACATCAGCACGAACCATCAGCTCACTTTGTTGAGCTTGCTTTAAAGCTTCCATGGCTTTATTCAACTGTTCTTGACTCGCTTCTAACTCGTGTTTTAATGCATCAGCCTCAGGGTTGTTTACTGCTTCACTCACTTCTTCTTTGAAATCGCTGCTTCCAGATGGCGTAAAATCTGCTGAAGCCATAGGCTCTTGATCTTGTTTTGGTGTTTTAGGTTCATTTGTCTTTTTTTCGCTCATTGCATCCTCTCATGTATGATTATGTTAACATAAATCTAGACTTAAAAAATAGAACATGTAAGACTAAATTACAATATGCGCATCGATAGAAAACTCACTTACATTCAGTTAATCGGTATTATCTTAGCCCTCATGGCGAGTTACTACATGGAATATTTTCTTTTAATAGAGCCTTGTCTTCTATGTATCATACAACGGGTTTTATTGGTGGTACTGTTACTTACGACTTTGGCTAATCTAATTTTCAAACCATTACAAACATTTTTTGATGTCAGCACAGTCATACTATTTTTTATGGGTTTGGGATTATCAGTCCATCATCTTGGCCTCACCATGAGCCTGGATCCGAATGCGCTTTGTCTTCCAAAATTTTCATACTTGATTTCAACGTTTGGTATTTGGGAAACACTCTCAATGGCGCTGAGTAACCCAGCATCGTGCAGCAAAGTACAATCTTATTTTCTTGGACTCAATTTACCAATATGGCTTATCCTATTTTATTCCATCCAGCTAATATTGAGTTTTTTAAAAGTATATATTACCTACAGCCGCTCCAAACCTAACTGATTAAGAGAATTAAGTTTACAATTTCGGGTAAATACCAGTACTCTAACACGCTCTCCCATTTCTGTTGGATACATTAACTGTTTTATAGATGACGCATCTGCCTTTAACTGAGAACGCTTTGACAATAAATGATACATTAAGTCAGCTTGTCGGAAATAGGTGTTTACTTTCCAACCTGCATCCTCTGCTTGATGAGCTAATCTTGAAAAATTTACATCTACTGTCAAATCCATCTGACCTATTTTTTCAAATGGGTTGCTGATGACTTGGTTTTGATAAAATCCTCGCAAACTATCCGCAAGTTCTGGATGTGCGCTATATTCGGATGCATGGTAACCATAATCAATTGCAACAATAATGCCCTGATCAATAGGATCAATCATTTTGAAAAAGGGCTGATAATCTATCACGTCATAGAAAACGCCCTCCACCTCGGGATAATGTGCCAGATGTTTCTCAGATAAATCATGAGAAATCCAATGCCAAGCATCATCGTAACGAATCAGCATTTCACATAAATGCCCATCCTTATAGCAAAAACGCTTAGCTGGCAATACGTCTAAAAACTCATTTGCTAGCAAAAGCGTGGGTTGGTTATCTTTTATTATCTTATCTGGCCAAGAAAAAATCGTATGATCCTCTAATATCGCTTGCTGGTGCTTTCTCAAACCAACGCTTTTTTCAATTAATTGATAATGGTCGATCATTGACTGCCAATATTGCATCAATTGACCTGCCAGCATGCCCGTTCCAGGCCCCAGCTCAATGATTTTTCTAATACCCTCAGACCGTATTGAGGGAGATAACCATTCATCTAACGCTTGTGCAAACAAATGACTCATCTCAGGCGCAGTAATGAAGTCTTCGCCCCCCATACTTGGATGCTGTGATTGATAGTAACCCTCTTTTTCATCGAATAGTGCCATCTCTAAAAATTCGTTTAGAGGTATTGCACCTTGTAACTTGATTTTAGATTGGATTTTTTCTTCAACGCTCATTATGTTTCATGAGGAGATTCATGTACCTCAGCTGATTGCGCACTTTTTTTAGACGATTGTAGGGAATAGACGTTTGAATTTAAACCATTTGGTTTTTTTTGTGTGGCATTCGACTCAGCTAACCGCTCCCATGAATCCTCAACACCACAAGAAACTGCATTGGCAAGCACTCCCTTCTTGGTAATTCGCACATGAAAATAATTGAGGTTCAAAACACTTTGATGAATTACTTCCTTTAAGTCTTCAAGTAAAGGCTCTAATAAATAATACTTCTTTTTACTTGCAATAGTTCTAAATTTATCTGCTAATTGCGCATAATTTACTGTGTCGTTAATGTTATCACTTTTTTTGTAATCAAAGTCGATTACGCAATCACAAAACAATATAGTTTTAGATTCACGTTCCCATTCCCACAAACCAATTAACGTTTCTAATTCTAACTGTTCAAAAAAAATTCTCATTCTCTAAAACCAAAGCCTTTATTAAAACAATAAGAAAGAAAGCTTATCACAAAAACTCCAACCATACTAATGACTAAAAAGTCTGATCCTGAAGAAAATTCGCTCACTCCCAAAATGGCATACCGTGCAGCGTCCACAAAATAGACAATCGGGTTATAAACATGCATAGACTTTAACACTCCAGGTAATTCTTGCGTATTATAAAAAACACCTCCAAGAAATATTAAGGGCATTAGGATGAAATCTGGAAAGATTGTTATGTGGTCAAAAGTCTTTGCAAGCATTCCGTTTAACATCCCAACTGCAGCAAAGCAAGATGTTGTGATCAGCATGGTGTACATGAGATATAGTGGGTGAGCAAAGTGAATATTGGTAAGAATTACACCAACGAGCAAAACCAATGATCCACAAATTACTCCACGAGCTATTCCTCCACATAAAAATCCTATAATGACTTGATAATTTGCTAATGGAGCAATGAGGATTTCCTCTATGCTTTTTTGAAATTTTTCACCATAAAATGAAGAGGCAGTATTTTGGAACGAACTTATGATCATTGAAAGCATTACCAATCCAGGCAACACGAATTTAGTATAACCTACACCTTGAACCGCACCAATTCGATTTCCAAGAATTTGGCCAAATATCATTAAATACAATGAACTTGAAATAACTGGGGGAATCAACGTCTGTCTCCAAAGACGCATAAAACGATATACCTCCTTATACATTAATGTAAATAAGGGTGTATTTATCATTTTAATTTCTCCTTGGACAAACTAGTTAATGTTTTTTCGAGTCTACTTTCCAATACATCAATCCGATCTACATGCAATCCATTTTCCTGACAATCATTAAATACTTTTTGTAACGAACGTCGATCGTTTAATGTGACACGTGCAGAATTCCTGTCTACGATATCAAAGTATTTAGGCATACTTGTTTTTTGAACATCCTCAGAGAAGAAAAATTGAATGTCCTCCTCACAAAATGTTTTCAATAACTGACGCATTTTTCCAGAGAATCGAACTTTACCTAAATGCAATACAGAAGCCGCATTGCATAATCTTTCAGCTTCTTCAAGATAATGAGTTGTTAAAATGATGGTCAAGCCCTTTTCATTTAATTCTTTCAAAAAAGACCATGTTTCTTGGCGTATTTCAACATCAACACCCGCTGTAGGTTCATCTAACAGTAAAAGTCTAGGGCTATGCATTAATGCCCTCGCAATCATTAGGCGTCTTTTCATACCGCCCGAAAGAAAACGCGCCATGACATTTTTTTTTGAAGAAAGATTAAGCCGCTTGAGTACGCTATTAATTTTTGATGCTCGAGCAGATTCAGGAACACCATAATACCCTGCCGAGTAACTCAGTATCTGCTCAACCGTTAAAAACATATTAAAATTAAATTCCTGAGGTACTAGTCCAACCATTTTTTTGACATCAACCGAATGGCTCTTAGGCGATAAGCCAAATACTTCAACCTCCCCTTCATCGGCATGATTTAACTGAGTAATAATATTTATTAAACTGGTTTTTCCAGCGCCATTTGGTCCCAATAGAGCAAAGAAATCACCTTCGTTTACTTGAAGAGACACTTTTGATAGTGCTTTAAGACCATCCGAATAGCGTTTCGATAAATTTTTTATATTCAATGCGTAAGCCATTGTGCTATTCTATCTGTATTCATTTTTCTTAGCAACGACCAACATTTGGAAGGGATATAAAATGGCAGAAAAACTGTATCAGATATTTATGATATTACTAGCATTTTTCATTGGTGTTCTCGTCAGCTCTCATATCTTTGATGGAGCTGAATACAGCGGACTAATACAAGAGCTACAAAATTTCTTTAAAGCCGTGATACCTGTTTTGGGTACCGGTGCACTGGTGAAATATCTGTTGACCTGATTCAACGTGACCTGAATAAACCCAATGTGCTTGAGATTGTGAGCACACTTTGTGATCTTTCTTGTACAGTTGGGTTATCCCCCCTTTTTGAAATATGGTAAGGTTACTACTACATAACTTGTGCTCATACAGCGCACAAAAACTTGCCACGCTTGCACTGCCACATGCATTTGTAAATCCAACTCCTCGTTCATAGGTACACAAAGAAATTTCATTCTCATGATGGCGATAAATACCACTCACATTAACTGCATGCTGTTCATAATACTTTTGAATCAAAGCACGTGACCATTTTTGTTTAGTTAGATCAATAATCCAATGTGGGTTTCCCAATTCATAAAACCACCCTTCATGCATGGTTTGAGTTTGAACAGGCCATTCTACAGAGATTTCAATATTTGGTAGCTGACGCATATCCACTTCAATTTGCTCACTTGGGGCGTGTAAAATTACTCGCTCCAATTGCTTTGTACGTGCCAAATAAAGACCAACTGAACGCGCACCATTTAAACACTGACCTGCTTCAGATCCATCCTGATTAAAAATGCGATATTGCCAATGTTCATCACCCAATGGACGGATCACTAATAGTTGATCAAAACCAATACCCAGATGACGATCGCCCATACGCTTGATTTGTGCTTCGGTAGGTTGTGCCTCAGGGTTATCGATTAAAACAAAATCATTACCCAAAGAATGTAGCTTGTAAAACGGTAACATAATATTAATATATACCATTATACCTTACTTGAATCAAAATCATTATTTTGGTAGTATCAAAATTCGTGTAATGGGCCTATAGCTCAGTTGGTTAGAGCAGGGGACTCATAATCCCTTGGTCCTAGGTTCGAGTCCTAGTGGGCCCACCATATTTTCCATCCCTCAGCATAAAGAATGGACTGCCCATTTGCACAGCTGATAGGAAATAATTAAATGGTTCTATCTCCCGACAAATTTTCCTGCAGTGCAAACAAAGCAGAAAAAAATTCTCATTAAAAAACAATTAGTTACACTTAAACTAAAGAAGACATTCTATTCATACGACCTTAAAATCAATAATATACAGATAATGTGCAACCAACTAAAGTTCTTTACTACATCAAAATAGTATGAAAAATTGAGATGGATGCAATTAAGCTTTTTAAAATAGAATGCATAAATGTATTCTATTTTATCCGCTGCAGAAAGTTTAGCTTTACGGTCAAAATGTTACATAACTTATTTGAGTGAGATGGTATAAATAATGATTAATTTAGACGCATTAGCCTTAAAGTCGCTATCAAAGAATTGGATAAAGAATACTCCCTTTCCCCATTTTGTCATTGATAATTTTTTTGATTATGAAATTGCACAAAAACTTGAAAATGAATTTCCAGCATTCAATGACACTGTATGGCATGAGTACTGGAATGCTATCGAAGTAAAGAAAATATGTAACAACTGGAATGCCTTTCCAGAACAAACTTATAAGGTGTTTTCCTATTTAAACTCAGATGTGTTTGTTAACCTCCTATCAGAAGCTTTGTTTAATAAACGCAAATTAACTTCCGATGCAGGCTTAAATGGTGGTGGATGGCATATTCATAGTCGTGGCGGAAAGCTAAATACCCATCTTGATTATTCGCTTCATCCTAAGCTTAATCTACAAAGGAAACTCAATATTATTGTATATTTAAATTCTGAATGGCAATCAGAATGGGGAGGGCATCTTGGCCTATGGGGTAATGAAAGAGACGATGCTCCGGGTGATTTGGTAAAAGAAATCGAGCCAAAGTTTAATCGTGCTATTATTTTTGATACTACAATGAATAGTTGGCATGGTTTACCTAATCCACTTCAATGTCCTGAGAATCAATATCGAAAAAGTTTAGCAGTATATTACCTCACCGAACCACCGTTAAACGTGAACAAGAGAGGAAAAGCATTATTTGCACCTACTGAAGAACAGAAAAGTGATCACGACGTCCTAGACTTGATCAAGAAGCGATCCTCTATTGCAACCGCCTCATCAGTTTATAATAAAAAATAAAGTTAGGAGTCAGATTAAAGTAGACGAGAGCTCTACAGCCCACCATATTTTAAAACTTTGTACTAATCTCTGCCTGAAGAATCGGATGCCATATAATTTTTACAAGTTTTCTAGATGCAACACTGACAGACCATAACCCGTTATGTTGATAAAATTGATGGGCCAATACATACTTCTCATGAACATTTTCTTTTGGATAATCAAGGGTAAACTGTTTAATGTAGCCAATGGTCGAGCCAACCAATTTAATCATTGCCTCTTTAAGAGTCCACAAACGGAAAAAGTTTTTTTCTCGTTCTGAAGGTGCTTGTTCTATTAAATAATCACCTTCCTTTTCAGAGAAGAATCGTCGTGCAATCCCTAAAATAGGTGATGTCTGACGATGTCTTTCAATATCAACACCCACCTCACCATCATCACTTAATGCAATACAAAGAAGGTTCCCACTATGACTAATATTTAAATCAACACCCTGAGGAGCCCCCTTGAGATAAGGTTTACCATTTCCTTTTTTTTCGATAGAGCACCCCTGACACACCTCACGCTCCACAAAGCGTTGAATCAAAGATGTTCGTTGGTGAACTTGAGTTTCAAAAATGTAAATGTGTATCGACATAGAAAAAAATTATGCGCCAAATTTAATAGTTCTACAACCATTATGAAATTTAAAACAGATTCTACCCTTTGGATAAAATCAGCCACCATCCCTTTAAACCTCTTACAAACGTGCTTTTACATCTACTAAAAAAGTAGCATTTTCAATCTAAACAATATAAGTTATACGCTTTATAGGAGGATAAAGTGAATAAAACATTTATAAATAAACTGTTATATAAAATTCAGCATGAAACACCAAACAGTATAGTTAATTTTATTGATAATAATAGTTTTGATGTCACTGAAGTATTAGAAAAAATTGCTATTATTCCAATGCATTACACAATTACAATTGATAAAAAAAATATAGACGGCACCATCTGTTCTGAAGATGCTATTAATTTGAAATACTTCCCTTCAATGTATCTTGCTGTACTAAATGATTCAAATGCTTTAGAGATGGTCATGTTTCTCCATAAGCACATGGCAACATCGTTAAGATTATACCTTAGCTGCTATTCTATTTCTTATGATAATGAATATTCAAAAGAGCTTAGTTCTAACCAAAGACTTGCGAACATACATTACCATTCCCATGCAGCTACTCATGGTAAAACTAAATTATTAAATTACCTACTTTCATTTGAATTTGAAAATGGCACAAATGACAGTCATGAATTATCTGACATATTATCAGAACATCTTCCTGATTTTTTATCTGAAGAAAAATGTAATCAAATTCGTGAAACATATGAACAACAAAAATTACTTTTTGAACAGAAAGACTACCCCGGTTTAATGCAAGCAATGGAAAGCTCAGAACTAGTCTACTCCATTTTAAATCTCATAAAAGATCAAGCATTTGTCACATATTGTAAAGAAAATGGATCCTCCTTCGTAAAGCTTTATTTAGAAAATGCTATATACGAGCAAGGATTCAGTGATCTTTACGGACGGAATTTTGTTGATAACCCAGCAGCAAATTTAAGATCAAGATCAAGATCAAGACTTGAAAGATTAGCGCCAAATAATACAAAAACACATGACTCATCCATTCAGGATCACAGCATGTTTAACTTAAGTCGTATGTCATACGTAATTGGCGGAGCTGCGGTGATAGGTAGTATTGCGGCCTATTGTCTAAGTAAAGAAAGTGAGTAATGTAATCTGAAATAATTAGTATACATTTTTAAACTAACTTCTTCACATTACATAGCACTTTTTGAATTGGTCACAATCATGATATGATCGTTGAATAGAGTCCTTTTGGAAAATCAATTAGGTATCAACTCTTTTTGGTCGAAACACATGATCTTCCAACTTTGGCCTCAACTCTCCTTGAATCGAAAATCCGTTGTCTTTGAGAGTTCCTATAGGTTGGATACGATCCCTACTATACAGTCGCTTTAAATCACTTATTGCTTTTTTTACAAGAACATCGTTTGTCGTGCGAGTGAATTTCGACGAGACCCCTACCAACTCTAAATCTTT
>NZIM01000056.1 GCA_002691585.1 Legionellales bacterium | reverse complement strand
GTAATTCTTTTATGATTTTCTGATGTGCTTGAGCACGATGAAAAGCCTCTCGAATGGAGAGAGTTCCAAATGCAAAATGAGGAGACAATCGTGAACAACTTTCAAAAGCAGTAACAGGTGACGACATTTCTTTCGTGTAGTTTTTTCCTCGAACCTTAAGAAAGCTTTCCATGAGCTCGATTGCTTTTGATCGACCTCCATGCTGTCTAAGTTTGCATCCATCATTATCCAACCCCAGTTGTGAAGGTCTTGGTAGTGGGTCGGAGGTGATATTGATCGGTGTTAAAGATTTTGGTGGAGATAGTGTCGGTTTTTTCATTGATTGATACCAACGTGCAGCCCATCCATTTCTATTATCAAGGCAACGAATTACACCATTGTGGGGTGGTTCGTGAAACGGTATTTTCTTTTGTTTTAAAAATCTTCTTATTGTTATGTCTCTTTGATATGTCCAGCCATTCCATGTTTCTTGATGTGCCCAAACAGCTTTAATTGGGTGATTTTCAATGATCTGTTTAAGAACATCCTCCGCTTCTCCAAACTTGAGTATGAGAGGTTGCCCCAGTTGTGTTAAATGATCATTTAATTCAGCGAGGCATTCTTTTAAAAATTCGTAGTGTCTATGTGAAAGGTCAGGGGACATCCATAGTTTGGGTTCTATGATATAAAGAGGAATGACCGGGCCGGTAGAAGATGCTTGAGATAAACAAACATGATCATTAATTCGAAGATCTCTTTTAAACCAAACGATCTGCATCTTCTTGATCTCTTTTAAAATGAGTTTTTTGACGGTGTTTACTATCTCTACCATTGACTCGGCGACGCCACAACCTATAACTTCCTTTTTTGAGATGTGTTTTCATAATATCAATCACGGCTTGTTCTTTAAGCCCTGTTGTCATTTCAATATCATCAAAAGAAACGTTATCTTTCCATGCAAGTTCTATAATTTCGTCAATTGAGTAATCTGTTTTTTCAGACATTTAATACCTGGTGAGACAATCACAATGGTGTGTGGTTATATTACTATTATATAACGTTGGGGGTTATCTCGGCAATAGACACCGCCATTAATTTGGTCCCCGGGAGGGGCTTTCGTCGTCACTACTACTATGGTTTTCTGGTGTTGTATGTCCTGAGGGAGGATTTCCTCTAGGTTGATTATTGAAGAAACTTAGAAAAGCTAGTCTTTCATTTGAATTCGGATGTTTGTTTTCTTCTATAGGATTGTTGGTATTAAGTTGATGAATGCCCAAACCTGAAATACGTAATAAGTAATTGAAAGTCTTAATTTTTGTAAAATTATTATGATTTACGCATGCTTCGATGTCTGTTACGTAACGACGTTCCTCCGTGATTAAATTTTTCAGTGGTATTTTCTTGATGATACTAATTTTGTCTTTGAATTCTGCGTTCTTGGATAGTTTTACAACGCTATTTTTAAATTCATCACTATGTTTGCCAGTATTATTTAAGTATTGATGTATTGAGTTATATTGGTCGCATAATTTAATCACCAAGTCATCTGAAAAAGTGATTAAAAAAGCTCTATGGGCTTTATCTTCCTTCGGTTTTTGTCCTTCTGTAAAAAGGTGTATGGTTAATTCATTTAATTGATCAACTGTATATTTTTGAATGGTTGTTTCTAATTTTCCATTCCAATACTTTTGCAAATCATTGTTGTTGGACACCGGATGCACGCATTCTAGGGGAGTTGCTAAAAAGAAGGAAACATATTGAATGGGTTTTTTGTTCGTATCAATTTTGCGCATGAGCAAATAAATTAAGCTCTTACATAGTAATTGTAGTGACTCTTTGTGAACTGTTACACAGGCACTCACAAATGCATGAAATGTATTAAATGCATTGACAGCTTTCAATTGATTAGAAGATTTTTCAATATCATTCAAACGCAACGTCTTGATCGAATCTAAAAGTTTCGTTTGTTGGGCATTCTGAGGCTCTATTTGAGAAAGGGCTTCGTTTAATTCTTTAAGTAGCCCTTCAAGCTCAGTCTCAGAATAAAGACTTTGTGGTAAAATTTGAGACTCTTGAAAATTGAAAAAGTAATTGATAACATCTTTTATGAAACGAAAAATGAAGATCAAAGCCCTGTAAAATACGTTGAGATCGTTTTTTTCTTTTATTGATCGTAGTCTTTCAAAGTCTTGATCATCTAGCATAATTATCCCCTTAAGAATACTCTTTATTATTTTAAGTATAATGTATTACGGCGAAAACAGTCAATGTATTATTAAAAATATAGATAAATCATATGGTTGCTGTATTTTCAGAGATAAAAAAAGCCCCGTATGGGGCTTTCATTATTTCTTGGAAATGGTGATTTTTCTGGGTTTTTTTCTTTCAGGAATAATTTGTTCAAGCTGGATGACCAAAATACCATTAGTTAATTTTGCACCCTTAACCTCAACATCTTCAGATAAAACGAATTTCCTACAGAAATTGCGGCTTGCAAGCCCCTGATGAATTAAGCCATCGCTGTAATCCTCAGGTTTTTTTCCTGAAATCGATAGGTTGTCTCCTGTCAGTTCAATTTCAATATCTTTTTCATCGAAACCTGCAACAGCAAGCTCAATGCTATACTGATTGTCACTTAGCTTACGTATGTTATAAGGTGGGTAGTTTGATTTTTGATTTTGTGAATTTGCTATCAAATGTAGGTTATGAAAGATTCTATCAAAACCAACAGTATGTGCGTTAAATTCATTTAAAAATTGTTCAATTGGATGTGTCATAATTTATATCTCCTTAAAAAGCAAGTTATTTCATTTGAGAACCCTACATAGGCATCCTCAATTGATATATGGAGGTATAATTTAAAATTTCAAGTTATTGTATGACTTCAAGTAGACCTGCAGCACCCATCCCGCCACCGACACACATTGTGACAACGACATATTTAGCTTTACGTCTTCTACCTTCAAGAAGTATATGGCCTGCAAGGCGAGAACCGGTCATGCCATATGGGTGGCCAATCGAAATACTACCACCGTTTACATTGAGTTTTTCTATATCAATGCCTAATTGATCTTTACAATAAATTAATTGGGAGGCAAATGCTTCATTTAGCTCCCATAGATCGATATCATCCATTGTAAGGCCGTGCTGTTTTAAGAGTTTTGGAACAGCATAAATAGGCCCAATTCCCATTTCGTCCGGTTTGCACCCTGCAACTACGAAACCTCTAAAGTATCCCAGAGGATTAATATTGTGTTTCTCAGCATAGGTTGCACTCATCAGTAGACAAGCTGATGCGCCATCAGCCATTTGAGAGGCATTACCAGCTGTTATAAAGTGATTTTGCCCTCTTACTGGTTGTAGACTCGAAAGTCCTTCTAAAGTAGTGTCAGGCCGATTACATCCATCTTTATCCACTAACACATCTTCGATGAGTAGCTCATTGCTTTTAGGGTCCTTTACAGCCATCTTTGTTGTCATGGGTACAATTTCGTCTTTAAATAAATCAAGAGATTGTGCATTGGCAGTTCGTTGCTGGCTTAATAGGGCATATTTGTCTTGATCTTCCCTTGAAATGTTATATCGTGATGCAACGATATCAGCAGTATCGATCATAGTCATCCATAGTCCAGGAACCTCGCTTGCTAAAGGTGGGTAAATGAAATGATTCTGATTTAAGGTTGCTTGAACGAGTGATAATGATTCAACACCGCCACCAATGGCCACATCAATCCCATCATGCATAATACGTTGTGCTGCAAAAGCAATGGCTTGAAGTCCTGAAGCACAGTATCGATTGACAGTAGCACCAGTTGTAGTAAAGGGACATCCTGCTGCAATCGCAGCATTTCTTGCGATGTTATGACCTGTCGCTCCTTCAGGTAATCCGCAGCCTAGAATAACATCTTCAATGCATGAAAGTTCAATGTTTGATCGTTCTGCAGTAGCTTTAATACAGTGCGCACTCATGGGTATTCCGTGTGTAGCGTTAAGTGCTCCCCGAAAACTCTTAGTAAGTCCAGTTCTAGCAGTTGAGGCAATGACAATGTCCTTTTTCATGATAAATCCCTTTGACGTATTAAAATTATAGTGTATTTATTAACAAAAATAATTTTTCATCTATAATATAGCGTAATGGAGTGCTAATGTTATGGAAAATAAACACGAACCGATTGAATTGAAAATTGCACCTGGCGGTATTGCTGTATTGTGGATGAGTCATCCTCCGGTCAATACGTTGAACCAGGAATTAAGGGATGCGCTATTTTCAAATCTTCAGTCTCTTGAAAAAGATAAAAATGTTCAAGCCATTATTCTCACAGCAAAAAACAATATGTTTTCAGCTGGTGCAGACATTAAAGAATTTCAATCAGGATTTAAGGGAGCATCTTTGGAAGACATCCAGAACGCTCTTGAACAAAGTAAAAAGATTACCATAGCTGCAATTCATAAAGCGGCATTAGGCGGCGGATTAGAAATTGCATTGGCATGTCATTATCGAGTTGCAGATCCAATTGCAACGTTTACATTACCTGAAGTCACACTCGGTATTATACCAGGCGCGGGTGGAACACAACGATTACCACGTTTAATTGGAATCCAAAAAGCATTAGAGATGATTGTCTCAGGTCGTCCATTAAGTGCAAAAAAAGGAAAAGAGTATGGTTTAATTGATGAGCTATTTAAGGATCGTTTAATCGAAAATGCCATTGAGTTTGCTACCAAGTTGCTAAAAAAAGCTAAGTCAGCGATACGTAAAACATGCGATATGAATGTTAAGTTGAAAAATCAATCAGTGCAATCGTTAGAAAAAGGGATTCAAAACGAGGTGAACAAAATCGCTCGGAAAGTTGGTTTCATTGCACCAAAATCGTGTGTGGAATCGGTTTTAAATACAATTGATCTTTCCTTTAAAGATGGGATTGCTCATGAAAGAGATTTATTTTTTAAAGCTGTTCTAAGCGCAGAGTCTCAGGCGTTACAACATGTTTTCTTCTCTCAAAGAAAAGCATGCAAGCCAATAGATATTAATTATGGGAATACGGCCTCATTCCATCATGTTGGAATTGTTGGAGGTGGTTTAATGGGTGGTGGTATTGCAATGACTGTTATAAATGCTGGTATTCCAGTGACTCTCATTGAAACCAGCGAGGAAAAACTAGAGAAAAGCTTTGCAAATATTAAGAAAAATTATGAGATTTCGGTAAAAAATGGCCGATTTACAAGTAAAGAAGTTGTTGAACGTCTATCAATGATCAATGGATCGGTTGATTTTGGCGATCTCAGATATTGTGATCTTGTCATTGAAGCCGTGTATGAAGACATTGAATTGAAAAAAGCAATATTTCAAAAATTGAATACCGTATGTGCTCCAAATACGATTTTAGCCTCAAATACATCAGGGTTAGATATCAATGAATTAGCCAAAGAAGTAGATCGAAAAGAAAAGGTATTGGGTTTGCACTTTTTCTCACCAGCGAATGTGACTAAATTACTTGAAGTTGTAAAAACAGATAAGACCTCTGATCATGTTATCAATACAGTGTTAGCTTTTGCAAAAGCAATAAAGAAAAATGCTGTTGTTGTTGGTGTTTGCCCGGGGTTTGTCGGTAATCGTATGATTTTTAAATATGTTGATCGCGCATATGAACTTGCTCTGAAAGGAATAAAGCCTCATTTAGTGGATGAGGTAATACAAGGTTTTGGTTTTCCAATGGGGCCATTTGCAATGATGGATTTAACAGGGTTAGATCTTGGTTGGAAAAATACATTAGAGGCCGATGATTTACGTGATGTCATGTGTATGCATGATCGGTTAGGTCAGAAAAACGGGAAAGGTTTTTATGATTATAAAGATCATCGAAAAGGCGTTCCAAGTGATGAAGCTAACCAATTAATACAAGAGTTTGCAAGAATTAAACAAATTGAACCATGTCAATTTGATGATTCACAAGTGCAAACTCAGTTGCTACTAGCTTTAATCAATGAAGGGTTTAAGATTCTCGAAGAGGGCATTGTGAAGCGTCCAAGTGACATTGATGTAATCTATGTATATGGATATGGTTGGCCTGCATACAAGGGTGGACCAATGTACTACGCTCAAAAGTTAGGACTACATAAAGTATTAGAGCAACTATCTGAGTTAAAAGACAAACACGGGGATTTTTGGACCCCAGCACCTTTATTAGAACACCTTGTTGAGACTAAAATGCGTTTGAAAGATTGGGTTATGGATCACTCAAGAAATTGATGCTAAAGCGTTAAAAAATGATTAAATTATCTATTTGAACTATAATTATAGTATTCAAGAAGAGGTATAATAATAATGAAAAATCATAATTTACTTTTAACAGTTGGAATTATTGTTGTTCTTGGTGTTTTATATGTGTTCTTCTCATCCGATGGATCCTCAGATATGAAAGAAGTCGGGGTAGACGTACCACCCATTGCTGATATCGTCAAAGATGTTGACGGTGATGGTGATGTTAAAAAAGATACTGAAGGATCGCAAGATGATAAATCATCTAAAGATGACAAAGCATCTGATGATAAGAAAGACTAAATTAATTTAACTTAGAAGGAATTACTCTGAAAATTCTAAACATCAGTAAAAGGTTCATGGTATTTCAACAGGGTGGCTAATTGAAAATATAGTTGCCCTGTTACATTATGAGAATAAGATATGTCTACTACAAACGAGTTTAAATCACTGATCAATGAGGGAGCAACATTGCTCAACCAACATCGTATTCATTGTGAAAAATATGAATTGGATTTTGATAAGGAGCTTCGGCCTACGATCGAAAGTATTCAAGAGACCTACACTAAAAGTAATCAATTATTAAGAAAGATAGAAGGATGGCGTAAAAGTGCTTCCTCGATCAATATGAGAGACCTTAGTAAGCCAGACCACGAACAAATGCTACTCTTGAAAGTAGATCTTGAAAAATCAAAGAGCACTCTTTTAGAATTAACGGATAGATCTAAAAAATTAGTTGAAAGGCTTTTAGAGCTCGACCGATATTCCCCAACCCCCTCAAAAGGTTCCCCTAAGCGTTAAACACGCTAGACTAATTGGTGGCTTTAGAAGTACAATGAGTCTTTGTCTTTGATAGAGGTATCTTTTGAAACTTGATAGTCAAAATTTAAATTATTATCTTTTTAGCTCAATTTCAAACGAGCAAATCATTAACGAAGTTCAAAATAATCAACTCCTGGTGCCCTTACATCATTTGATGTGTCGACGTTTTCTATTTTTTAAGGGAATATCTTTTGAAAACACACGCAGGGTATTTGTTCAATCAATTAAAATAGCATCGAGAGAGCTGTTTAAGTTGCATCATTTTAAGAACTTTTTTATTTTCTTAGACACGTTTAAACAACATTATCAGATCAATGATGCAGATTGGCAAATTATGTCATCACTTTTAATACGAGAACCTTGCCATAGAAAAAATAAACCCATTCCTTCAACATTGTTTGAATTGTGTTACATGACGTGTAAATTAAATCAAATTCAGACAAATGAGATGATCCAAGATAGCATGTTAAAAAACACATTGTAATGATTGCTTATTGTTCTCATTGATATCTATTGAATACTGATTTAACCTTATATACATGAGGGCATTTGAAGAAATTTCACTAACAGAACACAGACCCATTGAATTCAATTTGAATCAAACACAGATTAAAAATCGATTGAATCAATTATGGGAAGGTGAGCCTATCAATTTTTCTGAGAATAAACGAGCGTTATTTATTTTGCAGCGTAATCTTAATAATCCATCTTTCCCAGATAAATCGGATGTTGCTTTTTTGAACACACAAGAAGAGTTGATGTTAGACTGGTTAAAAGAATTCGACCATACGGGTTATCAACATATGATATGTGTTGGTGTTGGTGGATCAACACTCGGATTACAATTTCTTGATCAAGCGCTTCATTTAAGTAGTATGTCCTCAAAAAGACTCAGCTTCATAGATCACTTAAATAGCGATTTTATTGATGATGTTCTTAAGGTATCCAGTCCAAAAGACACGATAGTTCTTTACATTTCTAAATCGGGTCAAACAAGTGAGGTCTTATGGGTAAGGAAATACATACAAGAAAATGCCCCATTATTAAAAGAACGAATGATTACAGCAGTCCCATCCATCGCTAATTCAATGGGTTTTCAAGACGTGTTGCCATTACATTCCGAAATTAATGGGCGTATGTCCATTTGGTCCATTGTGATTTTGCCAATAGCATTTAAATATGGCATTGATGTGATTAGAAAATTTAGATCCGGTGGTCAATTAGTTGATCAAATGATGATGGAAACTAGTTTAAATGACACCATTTCAGCTCAGCTTGCATCCTTATCGTTACAAGAACAACAGAAACAACACATCGGCTTACAGCTTTTTTTAAATTACGATAAACGATTACAGTTGTTTGGTCATTATTTACAGCAGCTTGAAATGGAAAGTTTAGGTAAGCCATTTAATCGTAGTGGTCAATTTTTAAAGCAATTTCCTGGTCAATTTATTTTGACAGAGTTTGGAACCCAAGCCCAACATTCCATTATGCAGTATATTCATCAATGCCATTTCCCAATATCTGTTACATTTTTGACAACTCAAATGAGTAGTCCAGGGGCATTAGAGGTATCTAGACATATAGATGCACAGATCAATGTGTTGAATAAGGGGTATCATTCTGAACAGATTCATTCTGATTATCCTGATAGCACTGAAATAAATTGTAAAATGCGTCAAGTCCCTGGGAATAAACCCACTCGATTATTAACATTAAAGGATCAATCAATCGAAACATTGGGAGCTTTAATTGCAGTGTATGAATATAAAGTATTGATCGAGGCATTTCATTGGGATATAAATCCTTTTGATCAGTTTGGTGTTGAGCGCCCTAAATCATTATTAACGAATGGATAATATGAGGAGTCTATGAACAAGAAAGTAACAAAAGCTGTGTTTCCAGTTGCAGGACTCGGTTCCCGTTTTCTACCTGCAACAAAAGCTATGCCAAAAGAATTACTACCAATAATTGATAAACCAATCATTCAATTTGCTGTAGAGGAGGCAGTGCGTGCAGGAATTGATACAATGATTTTTGTGACTGGTCGTAATAAACGAGCAATTGAAGATCATTTTGATGCCAATTTAGAATTAGAATATTTGTTTAATGAAAATAATAAGCACCATGAAGTTGCACTAATTAAAGAAATAACGCCACCAAATGTTCAATTTATTTTTATTCGCCAAGCGAAACAATTAGGTTTAGGCCATGCGGTGTTATGTGCAGAGCGTGTGATAGGAAACGATCCATTTGCTGTGTTGTTAGCGGATGATTTTATTTATGATGGCAATGGTGGTATTTCAGGACTAGTTGAAGCTTACCAATCTGATCCGAAGCACTATCTCTCTGTGATGCCTGTTGAAGATCAAGATTGCTCAAAATACGGTATTGTAGATTTAGATGATGATGGAAAGCATGTGAAAGCCCTTATTGAGAAACCAGAGGTTGGAACGGCTCCGTCCAACTTAGCATCCATCGGTAGATATCTGTTAGAACCTTCGATCTTCGATATTTTAAAGAAGCTAAAACCTGGACATGGTAATGAGATTCAATTGGCAGATGCAATTAATATTATGGCAAAAAGCGGTACGGTAAAGCATGTACCACTTGAAGTAGAACGTTTTGATTGTGGATCTAAAGAAGGTTACTTGAGTGCTATATTAACATCTGCTTACAAGGACAAACGTTTCAAAGACGTTGTGGAAAGATTCACTGAAAGCGTTGTAGAGTAACAACATTTTTTTGTAATCTCTTCCAAATGATTATGTACATCACAAATGCCACGTTGAATAGAAGAAAAGAAGCGGTTTCGTTGTATTGTAGAGATAAGTACCCAATACCGAATGCGAGAACATGACAAACAAAATAAATGAAGGCTATTTTTATAGG
>NZIM01000055.1 GCA_002691585.1 Legionellales bacterium | reverse complement strand
TTATTTCACTTACAATAATTTAAAATTTTTTCCAGTGTATTTTGAAACGTTTGATCAAGCAATTGTTGCTTACAAAAAAAATCGTTGTGATGCATTTACATCAGATTTTTCGGGTCTGATTGCTGCACGACTTTCGTTACAAAATATCGATAACCATATTATCTTAGATGAAAGAATTTCAAAAGAACCTTTGGCACCAGTTTTGAGAATTGGTGATGATCAATGGTATAAGATAGTTAATTGGTCCATTCTTACAACTATTGCCGCAGAAGAATTAAATTTAAATTCAACTAATATTGATTTACTTAAAAAGAGTAAAGATCCTAGTATTCAAAGAATTTTAAATGTAACTCAAGCAAGCGACATGGGCTTGTCGAATGAATTTGCATATTCAATTATAAAACTAGTTGGAAATTACAAAGAAATATATGACCGTAATATAGGTGAAAAATCCCAATTTAAAGTTTCTCGTGGTCTTAATGCATTATGGCGGGATGGTGGCATACAATATTCCCCACCGTTTAGGTAGATTTATGTTTATTTTAAAAAAAAGAAGCTTTGTTAATATTTTTTCTATATTTAGTATAGCGATATTTTTAACGTATTATTACTCAATATTCAAAATTAATTATTTGAATAATGATTATCAAATTGGACTTGATTTTTTATTTGAAAAAAGTGGTTTTTTTATTCATCAAAGTCCATATATTAATTTTCCACATTTTTCAAATCTTAGTGTTTTATTAATAGGAGTTGTTAATACACTTTTAGTTAGTATGTGTGGAGTGATATCTTCAGTATTAGTTGCCACTCTGATTACTTCATTTTTTATATCAGACATCAAGATTAATAAATTTATTGTTAATTTTTATGTTAACTCTTTTAGAAATATACCGTTACTTGTACAAATTTTATTTTGGTATGAGATTTTATTACATATAATGCCAACCGTGCATTACTCACATAATTTTTTAGGAATCTTAATTAATAATCGTGGCATTTACATTCCTTATCCATTACTAAGTATTTGGACAGTCTTTTTATTAATTTTGCTTGTTGTATGTTTATTTTCTTTTAAAATAAAAAATTTTTTATTCAATATTTTTTCAATATTTATTTTTACATTCTTAATTCTGAATTCAAAATGGTCTATCCCCTTTATATCTAAATTTAACGTAAAAAATGGCTTCAGAATATACCCAGAGTTTTTAGCCTTATATCTTTCATTAACACTGTACATAGGTGCTTTTTTATCTGTAAATTTTATATCAGGATATCAATCAATCCCAAAAGCAACAATAGAGGCTGCAAAGGCCCTCGGTTTATCGAAAGCACAACAATATTATCATGTGTTTCTTCCTGTTTCATTGCCTAAAATTATTCCTCCGTCTTTAAATCAGGCACTTAACTTGATTAAAGATAGTTCTTTAGGAGTAGCTATTGGATTCCCCGAAATAATTAGTCTTTTTGCAGGAACAGTTCTCAATCAAACAGGTCATTCTATCGAGATTATTTTAATTGTGATGTTAATCTATTTAATTATAAATCTAATTTTTTCATTTATAATTAATCAATATAATAAAAAGGTTAGGGTATGGAATGAAAATTAAAAAAATTATTCCATATATATTTTCTTTTATTATTATGATTGTTTGCATTTATTACTTTCTAATATTTTTTAGATGGTTTTTTTTAGATGCAAATTTTTTGGGCGATGTTTCTATGTGTCATGTTAGTGGTGCATGTTGGATTTACGTTATCGATAATTTTAAAATTCTTATGTTTGGAATTTACCCAAGCGATCAATTATGGAGAGTTTACGTTATATCTTTTGTTTCAATGTTATGTGTTTTTTTTATTTTAAGTCCTTATCCAAAACATAAAAGTTTCGTATGTGTTTTCTCTATAATTATATTACCTCTTGCGGTTTATTGTCTCATGTATGGAAGCTTTAATCTTGTTCGTGTTCCTACAAATTACTGGGGGGGATTATTTTTAAATTTATTAATTAGTTTCATAGTCATAACCATTTCTTTTCCTATTGGATTGTTACTAGCTATAGGTCGAACAAGCGATTATAAAATAATTAGTTTATTTACCACTTTTGTAATAGAAATTATTCGTAGTGTGCCATTGATTACAATTTTATTTTTTGCAACAGTCATTTTGCCTTTTTTTATGTATCCAGAGAATGTGTATGATAAATTCATTAGAATATTAATAATGTATAGTATTTTTTCTGCATGCTATTTAGCAGAGATTATCAGAGGTGGTTTGCAATCAGTTCAAGTAGGGCAAAACGAAGCAGCGAGATCATTAGGGCTTAATGAATTTCAAAAATTATATTTAATCATACTTCCACAAGCTTTACGCCTATCTTTTCCTGATATAATCAACCAATTTATACTAATTATAAAAAGTTCAACATTAGTGACTATTGTTGGCTTATTTGATATTTTGACAATAGTGAAGACAACATTAATTGATGTTAAATGGGCACCATATTATAAAGAGGCGTATACTTTTGTTGCATTATGTTTTTGGTTGATTTGTTATTCTCTTGCGAGGTACAGTCAGTATATAGAACGAGGTTATAAACTATATCGATGAATGAAAATATTATTCAATTTAATAACGTGAAAAAATCTTTTAAGGATCAAATTGTATTAAAAGCGATAGATTTAACAATTAAAAGAGGAGAAAAGATTGTATTATGTGGACCCTCAGGTTCGGGAAAATCAACTCTCATTCGTTGTATTAATGGCTTGGAGAAAATTAACGGTGGTAGCCTAATTGTTGATAATTGTGAATTATATCAAATAGAGGATGGAATTGAACTTTTAAATTTAAGAAAAAAGATTGGTATGGTATTTCAACAATTTAATTTATTTCCGCACTTATCAATTATTGATAATTGTACGCTCGCACCTTTAAAGGTCAAACTCATGAAACAAAACGATGCCAAGGAATTGGCTATGAATTTTCTTAAAAGAGTTGGTATTGAAGATAAAGCATATGATTACCCAATAAATTTATCCGGTGGACAACAACAGCGAGCTGCTATCGCCAGGGCTCTATGTATGTCCCCTGAAATATTATTATTTGATGAACCAACTTCAGCTCTTGATCCTGAAATGGTAAAAGAGGTACTAGATGTTATCGAAGAATTAGCTGCAATGGGTATTACTATGATCTGTGTGACTCATGAAATGGCATTTGCAGAGAAAATTGCTGATAAAATTTGTTTTCTTTCAGAAGGTGAGATTCTAGAAATAAGTTCACCAAGTGATTTTTTTAATCGACCCTCTCATCCTCGTTTAAAATTATTTCTATCTCAAGTTTTAAAGCATTAATTAATATAAAATTAAATAAATTTTATTATTTCTTGCCAATTAAATGATATTTATTTAATATCTAATTCATATGAGAGGGCGGTCTAATAATGAGTAAACCAAATATTATTTTAGTAGTAAGTATGTTTCATGAAACCATTGCAACTTCTTTAGAATCTTCCGCAAAAAAATATTTAAAATTTATGATAAATGATAAATACGAACCTAAAATATACCATGTTGCATCAGAAGTAGAGATTCCACTAGCTTGTCAAAGAATCTTTAAAAAAGATCATCCTGACGCAATTGTTGCTTTAGGAAGTGTTATTAAAGGTGAAACCGATCACTATGATTATGTTTGTAGAATGGTTAGTCAAGGATGTATGCAAGTAAGCTTGCAAGCAAATAAACCCATTGGTTTTGGTATACTTACAACACACACTAAGCAACAAGCACTTGCTCGAATTAGCGAAGAAAATGATAAAGCAGTCGAAACTGTTGATACTATTTTAGATTTCCTTAATAAAATTCCTTAAATTGTAATTTTAGTTGATCTGTCTTTCTTATTTTTGCAATAATGTGTACATTATGAGGAATATCAATAATAATATATCAGCACTTTTTAAGTTATTAAATGACGTTGATTTTATAAGTCAGGAATTTATTTGCAGCTCCTTAAAATTAAGTAAAACAGATTTAAACACATTAATTTGTAAATTAAGAGAGTTTAACATTTCAATTTTATTTAAAAAAAAGAGAGGCTATCGGCTTTTAAATAAATATGAATTACTAAATTTAGAAGTTGTATCAAAACATTTACGTCATTCTGAGATTGATATCGATATCTTTGAAAGTCTTGATTCTACAAATGATTATCTTAAAAGAGACATTAAGGAAGGTTCGTTTGACTTAAAAGTATGTTTGTCAGAAATGCAGACCAAAGGTCGAGGTAGAATGAATAAAAAGTGGCATTCACCATTCGGAAAAAACATTTATTTAAGTCTTGGCTTTTCTTATGATGAATCTATTAATAAACTTTCTGGATTAAGCTTAATTACAAGTTTAGCTGTATGTAAAGCTGTTGAATCAATATGTAATTTAGAGAATCAACTCCATTTAAAATGGCCTAATGATATCTTATTTCATTCAAAAAAATTATGTGGATTATTGACGGAAGTTTATACTCACAATGGCATGCCTTTTGTAATTATTGGTATAGGGTTAAATGTGAACATGGTTAACTTAGATCTCAAAGGATTTATCAATCAACCATGGTGTTCACTTCAATCGATAACCAGTAAATTTCAGGATCGCAATTTAATTTGTGCATCCATTATAGATTATCTTATAGATTATCTGGAATTATATTTTCGAACGGATTTAAATACTTTCTTAGATGAATGGAAGAAAAGAGACATATTTAATGGAACAGAAATTAGTGTATCTTCTAAGGGCTCAAAGGTAGTTGGATTATACAGGGGAATTAATAAGAGCGGGTGTCTTATGCTTGAAGATTCAGATAAAACTATTCATGCGCTTTATTCTGGCGATACTACAATCATAAAATGAAAATTAAATATCGTAAATTTAATATTTTTGATTGTGCTAATTTTTTTCGTCTTCTAAATCATACACTTGTAAAAAAAGAACTACCATATTTATTTCCGTTAAGTTTTTTTCTCTTTTATAAATTGTGCTTATCCTATATGATTGATGCTTTAAGAATAAAACAAAATCATGTGGTTATATCAATGAATCAAAAGTTAATCGGGCTTGTTTCTACGCATAGCGAATGTATAAAAGAAAAAAAAGCGTTTATATCTTTTGAATTACATCCTGATTTTTGGGGTAAGGGAATAACCTCAAATGCTATAATTTATTTTATTTCATTAATTCAAATACAGGGTAAATATAATAGAATTTTAGCCTTAGCTGATGCAGAAAATTTTAAGTCACATAATGTATTAAAAAAATGCGGATTTAAGTTAACATCAAAAAATTATATTTTTAAAAACTTTAAAGGATCTAACAAAAAAGTCTTTAGCTATGAAAAAATTATTTAATACGCCTCCATCTTTATACATTCATTTACCATGGTGTAGCTTAAAATGTCCTTACTGCGATTTTAATTCATATACCAAATCTCATCGAAAGATCACTGATGAAGATTATTATAATGCATTAAAAAAAGAGCTTAAATTGAAGAAATCTTTTTTTGAATCTGGTATTCAATCGATATATATAGGCGGCGGAACACCAAGTTTGTTTGATATTAGTTTACTATATAAATTATTGAATTTTTTACGTGATTTGATTGGTATTGAAAATTTTCCGGAGTGTACAATAGAACTAAACCCTGAATCAGTCACACTTGATAAGGTAAAGACGTATTATGAAATGGGTATCAATAGAATTTCAATAGGAGGGCAAAGTTTTAATTCCAAACATTTAAAGATATTAGGACGAGTTCACACATCAGATCAACTGTTTAAAAGTATAACTTACGTAAAGAAATATTTTAATAATTTTAATATCGATATCATGTATGGATTACCTAATCAGACCCTTCAAGATGCTCTTTTGGATCTAAAGACGGCACTTACCTTTGATCCACCTCATATATCATGGTATCAACTTACAATTGAACCTAAAACAGCTTTTTACAAGCAAAAGCCTAAACGCTTACTCCCTTTAGATGAAATAATAAATCAGGAAAAAGAGGGGAAGATTATTTTAATGGAGAAAGGTATGCACCATTATGAAATTTCAGCTTTTTCTAAAAATAATTATGAATGCATCCATAATGTTAATTATTGGAAATATGGAAATTATATTGGTGTTGGAGCAGGAGCACATAGTAAAACGTGTAAAATTGCACCATTTAAAATTCTTAGAAGCAGTAATTTAAATAAACCTGAAAAGTATGTGGAGCAATCTAAATTTCTATGGAATGAAATTGATCAAAAAGAGCATTTATTTGAGTTTATGTTGAATCGATTAAGACTTTTTAAACCTATTCAAATCAATCTTATAATAAAAATACTAAATATAGATGATAAGAATTTATTATATAAAAAAATATCGAGGTTGGAAACTTTAGGTCTTATTAATATAAAGAGTGAGGAATTTTGGTTAACTGAGTTCGGTAAAACACATTACAACGATGTTGTCTCAGAGTTTTTGTAGTTTATCTTTATTAAGAGCAAGTGTAATTAAATCATCTATGTTATATTTAGCTGTTTTTTCAAGAGTACTTCTCATCTCTAGTAATGATGTATAAGATTGTTTTCTATGTTTAGCATCAAAAATTAGTTTACTTAATGCGTTTGATATTGCGTTTTCTGAAAAAGAAGTTTCTTTGATTTCTTGAATAATATCTTTTTGAGCAATAAGATTTGGTAGGCTAATCCATTTAAATTTAACTTGATACACATATTTTAATAAAATTTTAAATAAAAGATTTGCCTTGTATATTACAACCAAAGGAATACCTGCCAAAGCAACTTCAAGACAGGCTGTTCCGGATGATATACAACCAACGTGAGCTTTCTTAAAAGCTAATTCTTTTTGATCAAATGGTATGATATTTATCTTTTTAATATCCTTCTTATATAAGTCAATTATCTCTTCTAAATTAGATGATGTTTGTGCCTTAATAACAAAGACTTCAAGATTGTTTTTAAGGTTGTGTCTTTCTTGTAAATTGATTACAGCCGATAACATTTCTGGAAAATTATTATCAATTTCTAGTTTTCTACTCCCAGGCATGCAAAGTATATTAATTTTTTTATCTTTTGAAACTTCACTTAGTTGTTCTATAAATATTTTATCAAGGCTAATATGTTTTACAGGAAAATGTGGGACACCCTTATTTTCGAAAAAAGAGGATTCATGAGGATAAATAGGTGCTATATAATCTGTATATTTTCTTAGCTTCTTAATTCTACCTTGTTTCCAAAACCATACTTGTGGAGGTATATAATAAACAATACGAATATTATATTTTTTGGCATATTTAGCTACCAATAAGTTTAAACCTGGATAATCGATTAACACCAACAGGTCTGGTTTTTTTCTGTTTAAATGTTGGGTAATTTTTTTCCATGTTTTCCTAAGTATTTTATAATTTTTAAAAACCTCCCAGAATCCCATAAAATTAAGATTTTTACTATGCACCCAGAGTTTCATTCCTTCTTTTAATGCAGCATCACCTGCTATTCCTTCAAATGAAATAATATCGTTTTTTGCTTTCATTCTTTGAATTAAGTCTGCAGCGTATATATCACCAGATGAATCACCTGCAATGATAAAAATGTTACTCATAATTGTTTATTCGTTTGTAATATATTATTTTTCATAACTAAACCTTTAATAATACCTGCAACTTTAACTGCATTATACGCCAATGAAATAGGAACAGTTAATTTGTTTTTATGTGTCACAGCATTGATAAAATCATCTAACTCAAGTTCCAATAAGGATTTTCTTGATGATAGTTTATCATTTGCTCTAACTTCATTATGAGTATACATTTGAGTTGTTTGATCTATCAAATTAGCTATGTATTTATTTTCTAAAGACTGCACTTCAATTTGTCGTTGTTTTTGATGACTAATTCTACTTGACGATAAATTTACGATACGACCTGATTGAAATTGTATTAGTGCTTTAACAAAACCAAAAGGATCAGTTGAGCAAGGAACAGAAAACGCATTTATATTCATAATTGCATCCTGTGTTCCAAGTAGATCAATCATCATTCCAATATCATGAATCATTAAGTCGAAGATGACATCAACAGAAGTATCAAATCCTGGACGTGCCATACCATGTCTATTAATTGATATTTCAAATATATTCTCATCTTTAGATACATATTCTTTTAATTTTATAAATGCAGGATTAAAATGTTCAATATGTCCTACAGCAACTAATGTTTTATTTTTTTTAGATAAATCAACTAAGGATTTAGCTTCCTCTGTTTTAAACGCAAGGGGTTTTTCAATGAAGCAAGGTACTTTATGAGATAGAAAAAAAGAACCAAGCTTTTCATGTAAGGGAGTAGGGGCTGTAATGATTACTGCATCAAATTTAATTGCATCATTCATTTTATCAAGAAATTTTATATTCGGAAAAAGTTTAAATATTTTTTCCTTATTTATTTTTGAGGGTTCAAATACTGCAATATCAACATTCATATGGATTAATGTCTTAACATGGTTCATACCCCATGTTCCGGCACCAATTATTGCAATTTTCATATAACTTATGCGACCTCAAATGAGGAAGAAGTCACTTCAGCCAGTTCATTGAGGGATTGACATACATATTCTGCTTGTTCCATATTGCACCCCATCGGTAGGCTTAAAACACATTTAGCAATTTTTTCCGATACTGGGAGTTTATTACCAACTAAATTCATATATTCATGGTAAGCAGGTTGCATGTGAAGTGGAATAGGGTAATACACACAAGTTGATATTCCTTTTTTTGCTAACGTGTTTTGCACTTTATCTCTAGAATTGTGACTAATTTTTATTGTATATTGTGCCCAGGATGGATTACATTCTGGAATAATAAAAGGTTTTACAAAACTTTCATTAAGATGCTTGGTATAAAAGTTAGATAATTCCCTTCGCTTTGATAACTCTAATGTAAAATCATGTAATTTGTGTATTAATATTGCAGCCTGAATTGTATCCATCCTAGCATTTAGACCAACTCTAAGGTTGTCATATTTATTCTTACCTTCACCATGAACACGTAAACTTTTAATTTTTTCAAAAAGTAAGTCGTCATTTGTGAAAACACACCCACCATCACCATAACATCCTAAGGGTTTTGTTGGATAAAAACTTGTAGTAGTAATGTCTCCAAAATTGCCTACATGTGTGTCGTTGTAGGTTGCACCTAGACTTTGGGCACCGTCACATATAAGCCACATTTCATTTTTTGTTATCCAATCTTGTATCTCATTATAAGAGCAAGTTTGGCCAAATATATCGACAGAAATAACTCCTTTGGGAAATATGTTCTTCTTTGTAAGTAATTCATGAGATTGCTTAAGATGTAACAAATCAATATTAAAAGTTTTTTCATCTACATCTATAAAAACAGGTTTTGCACCAATGATAGCCACTGCTTCAGCTGTAGCAGAAAATGTGAAGCTTGGAACATAGACAAAATCGTTTGGACGAACACCTTTAGCCAATAGAGCAAGGATAAGAGCGTCTGTACCGTTTGAACAAGTAATAGCATGTTTTGTGCCAGTAAAGCTTTCTAAATTCCGTTCAAGTTCATTTACTTCAGGACCTAGAATAAATTTTCCATGATCGAGTACTTTGTTTACAGCTCTTCCGAGTTTATTACGAGTCTCCTGATCTGTGCTCAAATTAATTAGAGGTACTTCCATACAATTTTTCCTATACAAATTTATTTTTAAAATATCATGTAATTTTTATTTATTCAATTCATCAATAATATTTGTTACGTGGTTTCAAAATTAAAATTTGTGCTTTTCAAATCAGTAAGTAGGTCTTTTAACAATGTCAAACGTTGCGGTGAGGCATTGACTTTAATAGACATTATCATCGCTTTTTTCTGTGTAATAATAACTGCTAGTTGTTTTGCTCTTGTTAGGCCTGTGTATATTAGATTCTTATTAAGCATCATAAAATGACTCATTGAAATTGGCATGACTACAACAGGATACTCAGATCCTTGGCTTTTATGAATTGTAATGGCATATGCAAGTGAAAGTTCATCTAATTCATTATGTTTGTACTTCACTAATTTACCATTAAAATCAATTGTAAATGTATTATTTTCTAAAAATTGAATGGTTCCGATATCTCCGTTAAATACATCTTTTTCATAATTATTTCTCTGGACTATTACTTTATCTCCGGTTGCAAAACGCTGGTCATTATAATCGATAATTGAGACAGGATTCGGATTCAATTGATTAGCAAGAACCTTATTAAGATTATATGATCCTAGAAGCCCTTTTTTGGTTGGAGTAAGAACTTGAATGTCTTGAAGGGGATTAAATTTAAATTTACTGGGTATTCTATTTGCAACTAAATCAACGATTGTATCTTGGATTTTTTTATTATCTTGAATATCAATTATAAAGCAATCTGATTGATCATTTTTTATTGGTAATTTTCCGTTATTAATATTATGTGCATTACTAACAATTGAAGAACTTGCTGCTTGTCTAAAAACATGAGTTAAACGAATGACATTCGTAGGATATGCGAAGATCAAATCCTGTAATACTGCACCAGGTCCAATAGATGGCAATTGATCAACATCACCAACAAGAAGTAATTGCGCATGTTGAGGAATTGATTTAATTAAACTATGAAATAGATGAATATCAACCATTGATGATTCATCAACAATTAAGGTATCAATACTTAAAGGGTGATGTTGATTTTTTTTAAAGCCTTTAGTTATAGGATCATATTCAAGTAATCTATGAATAGTTTTGCTCTCAAACCCAGTACTTTCAAATAAACGTTTTGCTGCACGTCCAGTAGGTGCACATAGTAACACTCTTTTACCATTACTTAAGAGAGATTGTAATATTAGTTTAACAAGTGTTGTTTTACCAACCCCGGGGCCTCCAGTAATAACACAGGTATGAAGCTGCATTGCTTTTTTTACACAATCAATTTGTTCTTGAGTAGGGTTTAAGTCTGTTTTAGTTATCACTGCCTTATTTGGTTGAAATTTAAATTTTTTTCGATTGGATACTAAATGAGCAATATCTTTTTCAACAGAAATAATATTTTTCAAACCAACTGCTTCTGTCCCATTATGGTTCCATTGATATATCTGTTCAATTTGTGTTTTGAGCTGCTGGTCAATAACCTCTACAGGTTGATTTATTTTTTTACTAACTTTTTGAATTAGGTCGTTTTTCTTACTCCAACAATGACCAAACTGGCTATCTTCTTCCAGGACATATATTATACCTGCATTAATTCTAATTGACGAATCTGGTTTTACACCAAGCGAAATTGCAATTTGATCACATATTAAAAAGCCAAATCCGATTAAATCATAACTCAATTGGTAGGGGTTGTTTTTGATAATATTAATGCATTCAGCACCGTAGAAACTGAAAATTTTTTCAGATTTTTTTACGGATATTCCAAGTGATTGTAAAAATACAAGACTCTCTTGTGATACCAAATCTTTTTTAAGTGAATCTGTGATTTCTTTTATTTTCTTTTTTCCAATACCATCAACCTTTAAAAGTTTATTTGGATCATCATTTATTATATTGAGTGTTTTTTCTTTAAATGTATCAACAATTAATTTTGCGATACTAGGACCTATTCCTTTAATTCTTCCACTGCTTAAATATTTAATAATGCTTTCATTATCTTTAGGCAAGCATATTTCAATAAATTGAGAATTAAATTGTTTACCAAATTTTGGATCAACAATCCATTCACCATGTACTTTAAGCTCTACACCTGGTTTTGGATTGATTAAGTTACCAACGATATCAATATTTTCAAATTTCTTTTTACATCGTAAAACACAATAATGATTGTCTTCATTATAATAAATAACTCTATCTACGGTTGCATGTATGATTTGCATTAAAAAATCTCAAAATAAAAAAAGCGGACAAAGCCGCTTTTTTTTAAAGAACAAAAGAATTTAACTGCTCTTTTTAACACGTGCTTTAAACTTTGCACCAAATTTAAAAGAACCTCTTTTACCTGCTGGAATGATAACTTTCTCACCAGTTCTTGGGTTACGTGCTTCTCTGCTAGGTTGATCAGTAACTTTGAAACTTGCGATTCCAATAAAGTTTACGTCATTACCATTTTCAGCTTGTTCCATTAGTACTTCCCAGAAATCGTCGACGAAACGACCAGTTTCTGCTTTTGTTGCACCATTTCGTTCAGCTAGAAGCTTCACGAATTCAGCTTTATTTAATGCATTGCTCATTTATATACTCCTACGTTTAAAAGGTTCGGAAAACCATTTAGATGAAGTTCAAACTATCACATAATTATTAGGGAATCAAACAAAATAAAGGATTTTATTTAATTTATGAAATTTAAATAAGGTATGATCGTTGTACAAGTATCATAATGCCTATATTTTACTCAATTTATAACCGAAACCATTTGAATGACAATTTTAAAAAAAAATTGTATAATTGCTCTAAATGGACATAAGGTAAATAATATATATGGTTAAACAAGTCACAATCGATGCAATGGAATATGCAAAATATCATTTAGAATTTTCAAGTGTATTAGATAAAGCAAAGAAAATCGTATTAGATACAAAAATTGATACAACACCTGCTGTAGTTATTGATATAGATGAAACCATATTATCTAATCAATCCTATATCCTTTCAGATAATGACCTAAATGATTTAGAAAAATTTTGTAATTGGCAAAAGCTTGGAATATGTCAACCAATTCAATCGATGGTTGAATTTTATAATTGGTTATGCCTTAAGAATATCAGCATTTTCTTTATTACGGCTCGATCTACTGATTTAGAAGTTGCTACTTTGAAAAATCTTGCTAACATAGGTGTAGTGTCATGGACTGATATTTATTTTAGAGATGCCTCTAAATGGCCTATACCAAAGTTATTTAAAGCATTTAGCCGCAGTGAAATATACAAAAATGGTTTTGAGATTATTTTAAATATAGGTGATCAACCTACTGATTTTGAGGGAGGTTTTGCCTTAAACCATCTTAAAGTCCCAAACCCATTCTATTTAGAATCTGAATTATCGTGGAAAGAGCAAGAGCATACATAATTACATTTATTATTTTTATTGTTTCTGATGCATATTCAAATCCAATTATCCAACAAATTGATCAATATATTTCAACTTTAAATATAAGTAAATCTAAAATGATGGTTGTATTTGATATTGATGACACGATTTTGTCTAATAAAGACCCTATAGAATCTCATAATGATTTTAGTATTCCTCATTTAATCGCATATCAACACCGTGCATCATTAACCAAAATTCAAGAAACGAAAGAGGTATATGATTGGCTCAACTATAATAATATAAAAGTAACTTTCATAACATTTCGCTGTGAAATACATCGTTTAAGCACTATAAAAAATTTATATGAGCAAGGATTTAGAAATTGGGACTCCTTAATTATGTATGGCGAGCCTTGTAATTATGCAATAACGAAAGCTGTTGATTTTAAAAGAAACGAGCGAAAAAAGCTATCTTTAAATGGATTCCATATTGTAGCAGCGATAGGGGATCAATATAGTGATTTGAAGGGTGGATATACGGATCTTTTTTTTAAACTAAAAGATCCTGGTTATTTCACTGAATAATTTTTTAATATTCGCTTGTAAATTTCTTTTAATTGGTCTAACTCGGAGCATGTAACGCTTTCATTTGGTTGATGAGCTGTTTTGTTAATCAACCCAAATTCAATGATCTCTGGTATAATCCCCTTTAAAAATCGAGCATCAGAAGTTCCGCCATTTGTTTTTGTTTTTGGTCTTATACCACAAACATCAAATATCGATTCTGATATAATTCGATGCAGTTTGTCAGGTTTTGTGAAAAAAGGCAAAGCAGATTCTTTCCATAATAATTTGTAATCTTTACAAAATCGATTAACTGTGTTGACAACTGCGCTCTTAATATCTGATGGTGATATTGTTGGGCTAAATCTCCAATTTAGTCTTGCTATAGCTGTTTGTGGAGTCTGATTAAATGTCTGATTGCCAGATTGTAATTGAGACACGCAAAAACTTGTCTGCGGAAAATAGGAATGTACTTTACCCCAGCTTAGTGTCGATAATTCATTAATGATTTTTACTAACACATTGATCGGATTTTTCGCATTTTCTTGATATGCAGCATGACCCGCCAACCCATGAACCTCAATAAACAAATTAAGAGATCCTCTTCTTCCATTTTTCAACACATCACCAAGATGTTCTTCACTAGTTGGTTCTCCTACTAATGCTGAGCGAATTTTTTGAATTTGAGCATTTTGCTTTTTGATAACGTATTTTGTTCCAAATTCAGCATCTCCCTCTTCATCTCCTGTAACAATCCAAGCCACATTAGTTTTAAATCCCTCATATTTTAACTCTTTTAATGCTGCTAACATTGCAGCAATACTCCCTTTCATATCACATGCTCCACGACCATAAAATACCTTTTTGTTTATTGTTCCTTCAAAAGGTGGAGTGCGCCAATCGTTAGAATCAGCTGGGACAACGTCTGTATGACATGCATAAAGTAATGTTCTATGATCACACTTTTGATTTATAATCCAATGATTAATAATGCCATTTTTTTCAATTTTCTTTGCTTTAAATTCAAGGTTCCCTAAAAAATCAACGATATATTTCTGACAATCACCATCACATGGAGTTACTGAGCGGAATGAGATTAAATCTTTTAAAATACTGGATGGGCTAATAATGCTATTCATGATAATTAAATTATCATTTAAAAAAAATTTAGGCAATTTTATAAAAAATTCTTGAAATTTACTTAACAAATACCATATATAGGGATATCGAAATAATTATTTTTATGTGAGGATTAAACAGCATGAGTATCAAACCTTTAAATGACAGAGTACTTGTCAAAAAAGCAACTCCCGAGACTAAAACTAGTGGTGGCATTATCGTAACTGATCCAAAAGAGAGTAATATTGGTGAAGTTGCATTTTGTGGTCCTGGAAAATGTTCTGAGGACGGAAAACATACCCCAATTGGTGTAAAACCTGGTGATAGAGTGATTTATGCTCAATATTCTGGTTCAGAAGCCACTATTGATGGTGAAAAATACTTAGTAATGCGTGCTGACGATATTGTTGGTATTGTTGAATAAATTTATAAACTATAAGAGGTGAATTATTATGGCTACTGATATTATTTTTGGGCAAGAAGCCTATGCAAAAATATTTGAGGGTGTAGACAAAGTTGCAGACGCAGTTGGTGTTACACTTGGACCTATGGGACGTTGGGTTGTATATGACTCAGAATTTGGCGGACCTAAAATTACTAAAGATGGAGTAACGGTTGCTGACCATATTTCCTTTAGAGACAAACAGACAAATGCTATTGCGCAAATGTTAAAAGGTGTTGCAAAAAAAACAAATGATACAGCAGGTGATGGGACTACAACAGCAACGGTTCTAGCAAGAGTCATTGTACGAGAAGGTATTAAAGCGGTATCTGCTGGAATGAACCCAGTTGATCTTAAAAGAGGTATTGATAGTGCAGTTAAATTAGTAATTGAAGAGCTTACTAAAATTTCCAAGCCATGTACTGATGAAAAATCAATTTCACAAGTCGGTACTATTTCAGCTAATTCAGACACAGAGGTTGGTGAAATGATTGCTAAAGCAATGTCTGTTGTTGGAAAAGAGGGTGTAATTACTGTAGAAGAAGGTAATAGCCTTGATAATGAACTTAACACTGTTGAAGGGATGCAGTTTGATAGAGGTTATTTATCTCCATATTTTGTCTCAAACCAACAAAATATGTCTGTTGAAATGGACAACCCTTTTATACTTATGGTTGATAAAAAAGTGAGTAACATTAGGGAATTAATCCCTTTGCTAGAAGGTGTTGCAAAGTCAGGAAAACCCCTCTTAATTATTGCAGAAGATGTCGAGGGCGAAGCCCTAGCAACTTTAGTTGTTAATAATATGCGAGGCACAGTGAAGGTATGTGCTGTTAAAGCCCCTGGGTTTGGTGATCGTAGAAAAGCAATGCTACAAGATCTTGCAGTATTAACGACTGGTGACGTAATTGCTGAAGAAGTTGGATTAAAGCTTGAAGAAGCTACAATTGAACAGTTAGGTACATGTCGTAAGGTCATTATCACAAAAGAAAATACAACAATTGTTGATGGCTCTGCTGAAGAAGATTCAATAAAAGCAAGAATTGATCAAATTCGTAATGAAATGTCACATTCTGATTCAGATTACGATAAGGAAAAGCTACAAGAAAGACTCGCAAAACTATCAGGCGGTGTGGCTGTTATAAAAGTAGGAGCAGCTACTGAAATTGAAATGAAAGAGAAAAAGGCAAGAGTTGAAGATGCTCTTAATGCAACAAAAGCTGCTGTCGAGGAGGGCATTGTACCAGGTGGTGGAGTAGCTTTAATAAGAGCTTCAAAGGTATTACAAGGAAAAGAAGGCGCGAACCAAGATCAAACTGTAGGAATTCGATTAATCGAAAAAGCCCTTCAAGCACCATTAAGACAGATCGTTGATAATGCAGGTGAAGATGCCTCAGTTGTTGTTAACGAAGTTATCAAAAACTCCTCTAACTACGGTTATAATGCTGCTACAAACAAATATGGAGATATGGTTAAGATGGGAATTATTGATCCTGCAAAGGTAACTAGAAGTGCTTTACAAAACGCAGCGTCAATTGCATCAATGATGATTACTACCGAGTGTTTAATTACAGATGAACCAAAAGAAGCTGGAGATTCAAGTGGTGCCGCTGGTGCAGGTGCTATGGGTGGTATGCCAGGAATGGGTGGAATGGGCGGCATGATGTAGCCTAATCTAAACTCAAGAAAAACCCGCGTAAAGCGGGTTTTTTTTTCTGTTGAAAATTAATTAATAGTTTGTCATTATTAAGAAGTAATTAAGGAACAAAACTTTGAAATCGTTATTCGACAAATACTTTAGAGATGATCCCCCAAATCTTGACGAAATTTTTAAAAATTTTGCAAAAAAAATAAAAAATAAAAGAAAAGATCAGTTAGAAAACCCTAATGGTCCAATATATGGTCTAGCATCAGCAGTTTTCTTGTTGTTTTTTATTATTTGGTTTTTAAGTGGTATCCACATCATTTCTCCATCTGAACGTGGAGTAGTACTAAGGTTTGGTGCATATAACAGAACTTTGCTTCCTGGTCCTAGCTGGGTTCCATCCATAATTGACAGAGTTTATCTAGTTAATGTAACAAGAGATTATTCACTCAAGCAAAAAGCTGAAATGTTAACTAAGGATAAAAATATTGTCGATGTTGAATTATCAGTGGTATTTAGAGTAGTAGACGCTAACAAATATTTATTTAGTGCTGTTAATCCCCTTGATTCTGTAAATCAAGCCACTGCTAGTGCATTGAGACAAGTAGTTGGTAATACAACATTAGACGGCATTCTTACCCAACAACGTGCGATGGTTAGAGATGAAGCAGAAAAACAGATTATTGAAACAGTAAATACATACGATATTGGTATTGAGATAATTGATGTCAATTTAGAACCAGCAAGACCACCGCAACAAGTAAGTGCAGCTTTCGACGATGCCATCAAAGCACTTGAAGACGAAAAAAGATATATTAATGA
>NZIM01000054.1 GCA_002691585.1 Legionellales bacterium | reverse complement strand
TGGTGTAGTTTTTTTAAATATTTAATAGCTTCTTGGGTAGACTCAATATCTGGTTTAGTAACTACTTCAAGTAATGGATGACCTGCACGGTTAAGATCTATTAAGGTATTGTTGTTTCCAGAATTATGAATAGACTTACCTGCATCCTCTTCTAGATGCGCCCTTTCAATTCTAATTTTACGACCATCGATACTTAAAAAGCCATCCGAAATTACAGGGAAAGCATCTTGAGTAATTTGATAACTTTTGGGTAGATCAGGATAAAAATAATTTTTTCTCGCAAAAGTTGATAATTCATTAACCTTTGCATTCAAACTTATACCTAAAAGTATTGCTTTAACGACTGCCTCTTTGTTCAAAACGGGTAATGTACCAGGTAAACCTAAATCAATCTCAGATACCATTGTATTTGGAGTTTGACCGAATAATGTTGGGCTTGGGGAAAACAATTTAGATAGTGTATTTAACTGGACGTGGACCTCAAGTCCAATTGTGACAATAGGTTGATTCATTAGTAATCCTTAGGAGTCTTTAAATGCCAATCTGTGTTTTGTTGGAAATGATGTACAACATTTAAAAGCCGGTGATCTTCGAAATGATTGCCTATTAATTGCATTCCTAAGGGAAGTGCATCTGAGAAACCAGATTGAAATGAAATAGCCGGCAAACCACATAAGTTGGCAGGAATAGTAAAAAGGTCTGACTGATACATTTCTACAGGATTAGTGTAGGCATTGAAACTAAATGGGGGAATAGACACTGTGGGTGTTAATATGAAATCACATTGTTTAAAAATCTTTTGAAATTCATTTCTAAGGTCCATACAAAGTGATAGCGCTTTTTTATAATATTGCCCCTGAAAGCCCTTTGATAAGACGAAAGTACCCGTAATGATTCTTCTTTTAACCTCATCACCAAATCCTTCAGTGCGCGAATTTTTATACATTTCATTTAAGGTAGTTGAGTCATCTGCACGGTAACCAAAAAGTGCGCCATTGTAACGGGCTAGGTTAGATGAGCATTCCGCAGGGGCTATAATATAATAGGCAGGTAAACCAAGTTCAAACGAATTAATATCAATATCAACAAATTCCGCCCCAATGTTTTCAAGGGATCTCTTTGTTTGCATGAAAGCATTCTCAACATCTAAATTCAAATTGAATGTAGATATTTGCTTTGGGATACCGACTTTAATTTTATCCATTTTTTTGTCTAGTTCTTGCGTGAAGTCAATATCATACTCTTTGCTAGTACTATCTTTAACGTCTTTTCTACAAATTACGTTCATTAAATAGGCACAATCCTCAGCAGTTTGAGCCATTGGACCAATTTGATCAAGACTTGATGCAAAAGCAATTAACCCATATCTTGATACAGCTCCATAGGTTGGTTTTAAACCTGTTAAATTACAAAAGGAAGCAGGTTGTCTGATTGATCCACCAGTGTCTGATCCAGTAGCTATTGGAGCTAATCTTGCAGCAATAGCTGCAGCTGAACCTCCAGAACTACCACCAGGGACCTTAGAATGATCCCATGGATTTAAAACATTACCAAAATAGCTTGTTTCATTGCTTGAACCCATTGCGAATTCATCCATATTTGTTTTTCCAAGCTCAACCATACCTGCTGCATCACAAAGATTTACAACATAAGAATTATAGGGAGAAGTATAATCCTTAAGCATTTTAGAACCACAGGTAGTAGTATATTTTGTTGAACAAATAAGATCCTTTTGTAAAATTGGAATTCCTTCTAATGGACCTGATCTTTGTTTAGATCGTCTTTGATCAGACTGTTTTGCTGATTCTATAGCTATGTCTCTATCATAAGAAATAAGAGCATTGATATTTGGTTGAATCTGTTCAATCCTGTTACAAAAATATTCTGTAAGCTCCAATGAACTAATCGAACGGTTCTCTAATAAAAGTATAAGTTTTTTGATAGACGATAAATGAAGATCCATGAATTTTATTCTTGTTCCACAACTTTAGGGACAACAAAGCAATTAGCATCGGCGCTATATTGTTCAAAACTGTTTATTGATTTCAAAATTGGCGAGTGTTCAATTGCATCAGGCCTTAATGGTGAATAATCATCAAGTCTCTTAGTTAAATCGTGAACCTTAACGGAGCTAATATTGTCGATCATTTCGATGATTCTACCAAAGTCATCAATTAAGCTAATCGATTCATCATTTGTGATGTTCAAGTAGGCTAAATCAGCTAATTTATTGATGGTATCTATGCTAATTTTCATAAATTATTTACATCCTCTTACAATTTATTTTTTACATATATTTAAGGATTGTGTCAACAAAATATTTCAGATAGAGTAGAAGGATTGTGATTGAGGAAGACTAAAATGTTGAAAAGTTTAATAAGCAGATTTTCGCCGGGCCTAGCAATGGATTTAGGTACAGCAAACACACTTATATATATGCCCAGCATGAGCAAAATTGTTTTAAACGAACCTTCGGTAGTAGCACTTATCGACAAAGGTGGTACAAAAACAGTTAACGCAGTTGGTCATGAGGCCAAGAAGATGTTAGGGCGCACACCAGGGAATATTAGTGCTATTCGTCCTATGAAAGACGGTGTTATTGCAGACTTCCAGGTTACTGAAAAAATGCTGCAGTTTTTCATAAATAAAGTTGTTCCGAAAAAGTTTTTTGGTTTTAGTCCAAGAGTAGTGGTATGCGTCCCTTGCGGATCTACCCAGGTAGAAAGGCGAGCAATTCGTGAAAGCGTTCTTGGGGCAGGGGCTCGTGAAGCTTACCTAGTCACTGAACCAATGGCTGCAGCTGTTGGTGCTGATTTACCCGTAGACACACCAGGTGGTTCAATGATTATTGACATTGGCGGTGGTACAACTGAAATCGCGATCGTATCACTAAATGGTCTGGTCTACGCCCAGTCTGTCAGAATAGGCGGAGATCGACTCGATGAAAGCATCATTACTTACATTCGAAGAAAATTCGGAATTTTAGTAGGCGAGGCTTCAGCTGAAAGAATCAAACACTTAATTGGTACAGCTTTAATTACCAATGAAAAAACAAAAAGCTTAGAGGTAGTTGGTAGACATATTGCTGAAGGTGTTCCTAAAACATTTAAAATTACCGGAAATGATATGGCAGAAGCCTTACAAGAGCCTATTCATGGTATTTTAGAAGCCATTCGAGTTGCACTCGAAGAAGCGCCACCAGAACTATCTGCAGACATAGCAGATAGAGGATTAATGCTCACTGGTGGTGGTGCACTGCTTAATAATCTTGATAAATTAATTTCACAAGAGACTGGATTGCCTGTTTATATCGTGGATGACCCTCTAACCTGTGTTGCTAGAGGCGGAGGAAAGATTCTTAGCTATATCGAACAATACGGCGACCCCGAATTTATGACAGTAAGTGAGTAATGAATAACAGGGCTGATTACAACGCTCAGTGTATATTTTTATTCGTCTTTCTTCTTGTTGGACAGATTGTTTATATTTACTGCTTTAATCATTCCTTAAACGAAAAAATACAACTACGATCTCTTTATATCTCCACAAGCGTATATCGTAATCTTGGTATATACGCTTTGGCTGTACGAAACAATATCAACTATCAATATAAACTAGACAAAAGAAACGAATATGTCATGCTAGTTGAGTCCCAAATTCAACAAGCAAGATCAAATTTACTTTCTTATAAACAATATGAAACTTTTTACAAAACTGTAAAAGAAAAAAAATGGACCATTGTTAAATCCAATGGGTGTAGTAATGATATAATGTATGTAACATCACCGAAAAAGCTATCGATCAAGAAAAATACTATTGTAATTGATGAGGATGGAATAATTGGACTTACAAGAACTGATTGTAACGATTTTAAATGTACAATTTCTCTTCTAACAAATAAAGAAACTAGACTTACTGTAACCGATGACTCGGGATCTATGATCGGAATAGTCGAAAATGATGGTAATGGACTCAAATTAAATTTCCCAAACGTGATTGAAGACATCTCTCAAGACACCGCAATTTATACTGCTGGTTACCATGAGAACCAACCCGCAGGCTACCTCGTCGCATTTGTTGATAATATACAATATACACAAGATACTCCTATTATTAATCTATCAACTCCAAATCGTCCAAACTGTCCCCTATGGGTTGCAATCTATGGAGGTAAAAAAATTGATTGATGCATTTTTATTTACATTAACTTATTACTTTAGTCATCGACATCAAAATATACCATTTATAATGGTTATCTCATTATGTTATGATCTTGCCTTCCATACCATTACAGGTATATCATTATTGGTAATTTATCTATTAAGTAAATTACATATGAATAGGAAATCTATGATGAATGTATATTTTTACTTTTTCTACTTTGTTATTACATTTTTTCTCTATCACTTAATTAACTTCTTTTTTCTGGGGCATCCACTTCCGACAATTAGTTCATGGATGATTTTTATTAATTTTATGATTTTATTATGTGGATGGTATTACGCACAATATTTTTTAACGGAATATGCTGCTATTTAATGTTAAGTGGATGTAGTATCCAGCCTAACAAAAATTCTAACGCATGTTATGTTCTTACACATCACCAATCGTGGTACAATAGTTTATCTCGGTCTGAAAAAAAATATAACATCCCTAAATATACTACATTAGCAATTATCGCTGAGGAATCAAATTTCATATCAAATGCAAAACCAAGGTATAAATATTTTTTAGGATTATTCCCATATCAGAGAATTTCAACTGCAGAGGGTTATAGTCAAGCATTGAATGCAACATGGAAAGACTATCAACGATCCACAGGTCGAAAGAAAGCCGTTAGACAAAATTTTGATGATGCATCTGACTTTATTGGTTGGTATTTAAACAAAGCATCTAAGAACTTGAGTATAAGTAAAAACGACACAAAATCATTGTACTTAGCTTACCATGAAGGTATTAATGGCTATAAAAAGAAAAATCCTAATTTTGGACCAAATTTAAATCGAGTTGCTACACGGGTTAAAAATCGAAATTATAAATACATTAGAGAAGCAGCTCACTGCCAAAATAAATTAACATTTTGGCAATGGCTATACTTTTGGGATTATTAATTACAAATTTCTTCTAATAAACTAGAAATACTTTTTAGAGCATCCATTCTTGCATTTAACGTTCTTGACCCTATTTTAATTTGTCTAGAAGCATTCACATGATCAAGAGGAATTACTCTGACATTGGGTGGACAATCTTCAATTGCCATCTTTGGTATTATAGTAATACCCTGATTTTGAGCTACTAAATGCATTAGAGTGGTCAAATTATTTGCTTTAAAATCCTTAGAAATCTGGTCCTCTGAAAAAATATTAACTATTAGTTCTCTTAAACAATGTGATTCATCAAGCGTAAGAATTGTCTCTTTTATAAGATCTATTTGCTTCAGTTTACCTTCAGATGCTAACTCATGATCAGCATGCAAAGCTACAAAGAGCTTTTCTTCTGAAATCACCTCAAAATGAACACCTTTCATAGAGCTAATTGGACTGGAAACAATCACTGCATCAAGCTCTCCATTTTTTAGTTGAGATGTTAAATTTGCTGCATCATCCTCAACAACAATCAGCTTAATATCAGATAATTGTTCTTTTACTTCCTTAATAATAGTAGGAATAATGTAAGGCCCGATAGTAGGTATGATACCTATTTTAAATTTACCCGATAGGGGATTGGAACTATTTTTTGCGATAACCGTTAATTCTTTAGCCTCAAGGAGTACTTGTTTTGCTTGATGCACAATTTTTGCACCTGTACGCGTTAGCATTACATTTTTATTATCTCTCTCAAAGATTATGACGCCAAGTTGATCTTCTAACTTTTTTAATTGTGTGCTCAATGTAGGCTGAGATACATAACATTTCTTCGCAGCTTTTGTAAAGTGACCTAGCTCAGCAACAGTTACTAAATATTCTAATATTCTTAAGTTCATTTAACGCCTCAATTTTTTTATAGGTAATTATCATCAATTTAAATAAAATAATTAAAATTTACTATTTATTAACTTATATTATCATCTTTTTAATATTAATTCAATAATATAAATGTTTTTCCCTTGATATCGGAATTTGTATTGATATATATTATATAGCTTGAGCGCCCGTAGCTTAGCTGGATAGAGCACCTGGCTACGAACCAGGAGGTCGGAGGTTCGAATCCTTCCGGGCGTGCATTCTACGAATTTAAAGTATCAATGTAATTCTTAGCATCAATGGCAGCCATGCATCCTGTGCCTGCTGATGTAATTGCTTGCCTGTAGATTGAATCGCAGACATCTCCTGCAGCAAATACCCCTGGAATAGATGTTTGAGTCGCATTGCCAGTTTGCCCAGAATTAATTTTCAAATATCCTTGATTCATATCAAGTAAACCTTCAAATATTGATGTATTAGGATTATGACCAATAGCAATGAATACGCCTTGAAGATCAATATTTTGTGTAGCTTCATTTTGATCTGTACTTTTTAATCGCATACCAGTAACGCCTGATTCATCACCAATCACTTCATCTAAAACATGATTCCAATGTATACTTATTTTACCAGCTTTCTCTAACTTAAAGATTCTATCCTGAATGATTTGTTCGCCTCTAAATGCATCCCGACGATGTACTAAATGCACATGTTTGGCTAAGTTTGATAGGTAAATTGCTTCCTCAAGTGCTGTGTTTCCACCTCCAATAACACTTACGACCTGTTCTTTAAAAAAGAAACCGTCACACGTTGCACACGCAGATACACCACGCCCCATATATTTTTTTTCTGACTCTAAACCTAAATACTTTGCATTTGATCCAGTGCATATAATTAATGCGTCACATGTATACGTTTTATTACTACCGGATAATTTGAATGGCCTTTTGGATAGATCAACTGACTCAATATGATCATTAATCATTGGAACATTATATTTTGTTATGTGATCTTTCATTCTTAACATCAAATCAGGTCCTTGAAGATCATCAAAGTCTCCAGGCCAATTCTCAACTTCTGTAGTTGTCATTAACTGACCACCGATCTCAATTCCAGATATTAATGCTAAATCAAGATTTGCTCTTGCTGCATATAGCGCTGCGGTGTATCCTGCTGGTCCAGATCCTATTATCATTAACGATTTATGCATTTTTAATTCACCCTAAGTATAAAGTTTTAATTTATCAAATTTTTAACAAATAGTTAACATATTTCTTGTGGAACATTCACAAAATAAATATTATCATAAGCTCATGAATCAATCATTTATAAAATTTACTCACGTCATTGAAGCAAAACGAATTATAAAACTAATTGTCGGTTTTTCTCTTTTATTTGCGCTTGTGAGTTTTGATTCGTCAGATGTTATCAAATTATCAACAGGACTTTCTAGCCAGGTGATCAATTGGGAGGGAATTGTAGGTGCTTATAGTGCAAATTGGATTTTCTTTCTTATAGGAATGACAGGGTTTCTTATTCCAACACACTTAATTATATCCTCTTTTATTGAGCTTTCGTCAACTTCTTCATTGGTGCGTCATTCATTACAATTTATAATTACACTTTGTTTAGCAGTTACTTTTTCTTTGAGTATTCCAATTCAAAATTACCCATGGGAATATAACCCTGGAGGAATGATCGGACTTACTATTGCTTGGTATGGATTACAACTTTTTGGGTTGGTTGGCTTTTCACTTTTAATACTATGTTTTTTATCATGTGCATCCATTCTGTATTTTGATCGATCCCTCATTTCCACACTGAACAATTTATTTAACAATCTTCTTAAGTATTTATCCTCTTTTAAAACAATTTTTTACTGGTTCGGGCCAATCTTACCTAAATTTCAAAATAATTTAAGAATCAAAAAGTCTCCCACACTAAAACCTAGAAAACATACTAAACAAAATGATGAAACGTATGCAGAAATTAAACTTCTTGATAAATCTGACCAAATTGATGCAAGAGCACCAAACCAAAAGCAATTAAAAGCAAGAGCAATTGAGATTGAAAGACATTTACTTGATTTTGGAATAAAGGTCAGAGTCGTTGCAATCAGACCAGGACCAATTGTCACACGGTTTGAGTTACAACCTGAAGCTGGGATGAAAGCCTCTAAAATCACCTCGTTATCAAAAGATTTAGCACGCTCATTATCAGTTACCAGCGTAAGAGTCGTTGAAGTTATTCCTGGAAAATCTGTAGTAGGTCTAGAAATACCAAATACAAAAAGAGAAATAGTGCGTTTAGGGGAAGTATTAGAGTCTAGAAGCTATCTACAAAGTAGTTCGGCTCTTTCCGTCGCTCTTGGTAAAGATATCGCAGGACATCCAGTTATTGTTGATCTGGCTAGAATGCCACATCTCCTAGTCGCAGGTACTACTGGTTCGGGTAAATCTGTGGGATTGAATACAATGATTTTAAGCTTAGTTTCAAAAACATCTCCAGAAGACCTAAGAATGATCATGATCGATCCTAAAATGCTAGAACTAGCGGTGTATGATGGTATACCTCACTTACTCACTCCAGTTGTAACAGATATGAAAGATGCAGCTAATGCGCTGAGATGGTGTGTTATGGAAATGGAAAGAAGATACCAATTAATGGCAAAAGCGGGTGTTAGAAATATTGCTAATTACAACGCAAAGCTTGTATCACAAAAAAAACAAATGAACTTACTCGATGATGTTGCAGAGAAAACATTGCCATACATTGTTGTAATAGCAGATGAGTATGCTGACTTAATGATGGTTGTTGGCAAAAAGATCGAACAACTCATTGCTCGAATTGCACAAAAAGCACGTGCTGCAGGTATTCATTTAGTATTAGCAACTCAAAGACCTTCTGTAGACGTAGTAACGGGACTAATCAAAGCTAATATACCTACTCGAATCG
>NZIM01000053.1 GCA_002691585.1 Legionellales bacterium | reverse complement strand
TAAAACAAATTAAATTAATTATACCTTCTGGGATTGCTAACCAAGGTCCTCCTATTGGACCTGCATTAGGTCAAGTAGGTGCAAACAGTAAGCAGTTCGTTGACGAATTCAACTCTCGAACACAGGACATGGAAAAAGGTCTACCTGTTCCTGTAGTGATAAGTGTAACTGAAGACCGTAAATTTACTTTTATTGTTAAAAGTCCACCAGCTTCAGTATTGCTTAAGAAAAAGGCGAACATCAAATCTGGAAGCGCTACGCCTAATAAAGAAAAAGTTGCAACTATTGCTATGGATAAGGTTAAGGAAATAGCAGAAATGAAAATCAATGACCTCTCAGCAGGTAATATTGATGCTGCAATGAAAACAATTATTGGAACAGCTAAAAGCATGGGGATTGATGTTGAAGGAGACGCAGAATGAGTAAAAGATCGGCTCAATTAAAGCAGTTAATAGATGCAGAGATTAAGTATGAAATGATGGCTGCAATTAAACTAGTGAAACAAACGGCTAATGCAAAGTTTAAGGAATCATTTGATGTCGCTATTCGACTTGGTGTTGATTCTAGAAAATCTGATCAGAATGTCAGAGGCGTGAGCAACTTACCACACGGTGTGGGTAAGAATATCAAGATAGCTGTATTTGCAGATGTTGCTGATCCAAAAGATTTAATGAAAGCGGGAGCAATTAAGGTAGGTATGGATGATTTAGTCGAGGATATGAAAGCTGGAAATCTAGATTACGACAGAGTCATCGCTACACCAGCAGCAATGAAACTCGTAGGTAAACTAGGTCAGTTGCTTGGTCCAAAGGGATTAATGCCAAACCCAAAAACAGGTTCCGTTACTAATGATGTTCTTCAAGCTGTTAAGCAAGCATCAAAGGGTCAAGCTGTTTTTAGAACTGACAAGGCTGGAGTAATCCATTGTTCAATCGGACGCGTTGATTTTGATGACGAGAAATTATCAGATAACTTTGTCCATTTAATGAAGGATTTAAAAAAGTTAAAGCCAAGTTCTTCAAAGGGAATTTATTTTCAATCTTGTAGTCTTTCATCAACAATGGGGCCAGGGGTCGTCGTTGATATGCAGACTTTACCGATTTAACAATAGGATCATACGTATGCCAAATTATGAATTAAAAGCTGAACAAATAAATGCATTAAGCGAACAAGTCTCAAATGCTTCATGTGTTGTTGTCGGTGATTATCGTGGTATGACTGCTGATCAAATGGATAATCTTAGAAAGCTATCCAGATCGGAAAATGTTCATATAAAAATATTAAAGAATACACTAGCAAAGAGAGCCTTGAACGGTACACAGTTTTCATGTCTTGATGATGTACTGAAAGGGCCTGTAATGCTAGCGTTAGCGTTTGAAGAGCCGGGTTCGGCTGCAAAATTAATCAAACGTGTAATGAAAGATGTCGATGTGCTCTCAGTCAAAGGATTGTCACTTGGTGATGACTTGCTTGGTCCGGAACAATTAACCGCCATAGCAGAGTTACCTAATAGAGAACAGGCATTATCTATGTTATTGGGTAACTTAAAAGCACCAACGACTAAACTTGCGCAGACCTTGCAACAGACATATACCAAACTGGCTTATGCACTGAATGCGTACAATGATACAAAAGCGAATTAAATTAAAGGGGAAATAAACCATGTCAAAAACTGCAAAATTATCAACAGATGATCTTTTAAATGCCATATCAGAAATGACGGTGTTAGAGGTTACCGATCTTGTCAAAAAGATGGAAGAAAAATTTGATATTACTGCTGCACCTGCAATTGCTGCAGTTGCACCTGCTGCTGGCGGAGACGCCGCTGCTGCTGAAGAGCAAACTGAATTTACTGTTACTATGACATCTTTCGGTGATAAAAAGATCGGCGTGATCAAAGTAATCAGAGCAATCACAGGATTAGGCTTAAAAGAAGCGAAAGATCTTGTAGAATCAGTTCCTACTTCAGTAAAAGAAAAGGTCAGTAAAGAAGAAGCTGAGGATATCAAAGCTCAATTGACCGAAGCTGGTGCTGCAGTTGAAGTTAAGTAATTTAATTACTAATCAAAATCGGCTGCTTGTTTATAGGCAGCCTTCGATCTTTACAAATTTTGAGATAAATGTATGTCACTAAATATTCATTATAATGATTTGTCAATGGATGAGTCACGTTGTCCTCGTCTTCAATTAGGAAAGTACGAGGATGTAATGCCTCCTCCAAACCTAGTAAAAATACAATTAGATTCCTATCGTGAATTTTTACAACCTACAGTAAAACCAGAATCTTTAAAAGATCAAGGCCTTCACGCCGCACTAAAATCTGTATTTCCAATAAAAAGTGCTGCAGGACATGTGGAATTGGCATATGAACATTATGTCTTAGGGAAGTCAATTTTCTCCGTTAGAGAATGTTTGATAAAAGGTATTTCATATGCTGCTCCAGTAAGAGCAAAACTTCGATTAATCACTCGAGAAAAAGAAAATCTTGATAAAATATTGGATATCAAAGAACAACTAGTTTACTTAGGCGATATTCCATTGATGACTGAAACTGGAAGTTTTGTGATCAACGGAACAGAGCGTGTGGTTGTTTCACAAATGCACCAATCCCCAGGTGTATCATTTGTACATGACAAAGGAAAAACACACACTTCAGGTAAATTGTTATATTCGGCAAGAATTATTCCTTACAGAGGTGCTTGGCTTGACTTTGAATTCGATTCAAAAAATATACTTAATATTCGTATAGATCGTCGAAGAAAATTACCAGTAACAATCCTCTTAAAAGCTATTGGATTAAACAGTGATGAGATTCTCAAGACATTTTATGATTTTGAAGATTTTAAATTAACTGAAAACAGTATCAAACAAAGTATAGAATGGGAAGATTTAAAGGGAACAATTTGTCCCTTAGACCTAATTGATAAGAAAGGAAAATTGATCGTTGCCAAGGGACGTAGGTTAAATGCAAGACATGCAAAATTAGCTACTGAAGCAGGGATCACTGAAATAGAATTAGGCTTTGATGCATTGATTAAAAAGATCATTGCTAAACCAATAATTGATCAATCCACAGGTGAAATTTTAATTGAATCAAACACTGTAATCGATCAAGACGTACTTGAAAAAATCCTTGAGATTAAACTGGATACAGTAACTGTATTAAACATCGACCAACTCAATCATGGGTCGTATATAGCTGATACATTGAGAGCAGATAGTACCCAAAATAATGGTGAGGCTGTAATGGAAATTTACAGAGTCATGCGTCCAGGCGAACCTCCGACTGTTGAAACCGCACAAACGTTATTTGATAGTTTATTTTTCTCAGAAGATCGATATGATATTTCAGCTGTTGGTCGAATGAAATTAAATAAACGTCTCAGAAAAGGGACTGATGAGGGTCCAAGAACATTAACAAAAGAAGATATTTTAGATGTTGTTCAAACTCTGATTGGAGTACGTGATGGACATGATGATGTAGATGACATTGATAACCTTGGTAATAGAAGAATCCGTTCTGTAGGCGAAATGGTTGAAAATCAATTCCGAGTCGGACTTATCAGGGTAGAAAGAACTGTAAAAGATAGATTGGGTCACCCAGATACGGATACATTTTCGCCACAGGATTTTGTGAATTCAAAACCAATCTCCGCAGCCATTAAAGAATTCTTCAGTTCTAGCCAACTTTCACAATTTATGGATCAGAACAATCCATTATCTGAAGTAACTCATAAACGACGTATTTCAGCTTTAGGGCCTGGCGCATTATCTAGAGACCGAGCAGGGTTTGAGGTTCGAGATGTTCACCATACCCACTATGGACGTTTATGTCCGATTGAAACGCCAGAGGGTCCAAATATCGGTCTTATTAATTCAATGGCTGTGTATGCTCAAGTAAATAAATATGGGTTTATTGAAAGTCCTTGCAGAAAAGTTAATGATGGAAAAGTCACTGATAATATTGATTATATCTCCCCTATAGAGGAAGGAGATTATTACATTGCTCAAGCATCAACAACGATCGATGCTAAAAATCATATTACCGATGATCTAATTCCTTGTCGTTATCGTCGAGAATTTACTTATTCACATTCTGATAAAGTAAATTATATCGATGTCTCGCCTAGACAGATTATTTCAGTTGCAGCCTCATTAATTCCTTTTTTGGAGCACGACGATGCAAACAGAGCATTAATGGGTTCAAACATGCAAAGACAGGCAGTGCCTACAGTTCATGCTGAGAAGCCACTAGTGGGTACAGGAATGGAAAGACTTGTATCATCTGATTCAGGAGTCTCCATGACGGCTACTAGAAGTGGTAAAGTAGTATTTGTAGATGCTAATCGTGTGGTTATAAAAGCAGATAAAAATGAAATTACCGCTGGGGAATATGGGGTCGATATTTACAACTTTACTAAATATGCTCGTTCGAATCACAATACATGTATAAATCAAAAGCCAATTGTAAATGTTGGTGATGTTGTACAACGTGGAGATGTGTTGGCTGACGGCCCTTCCACAGAACTTGGAGAACTAGCTCTAGGGCAAAATCTACTTGTCGCATTCATGACGTGGAATGGTTATAACTTTGAAGACTCTATATTGATTTCAGAGAGAGTTGTTCAATCTGATCGATTTACCTCTGTTCACATCCAGGAGCTTTCATGTATTGCTAGAGATACAAAACTAGGCCCTGAGGAAATTTCAAGTGATATTCCAAGTGTCAGTGATACGTATTTAAGCAAACTGGATGAATCTGGTATTGTCTATATGGGTGCTAATGTCAAAGGGGGAGATATCCTTGTTGGTAAAGTTACACCTAAAGGTGAAAGCCAATTGACTCCAGAGGAAAAGTTACTTCGTGCTATATTTGGTGAAAAGGCTTCTAACGTTAAGGATAGCTCTTTAAGAGTACCTGCAGGTGTTTCTGGTACAGTTATTGGAGTACAGGTATTCACACGTGATGGGATTACAAAAGACCCTAGAACTGAGTCCATTGAAAAGGAAGTTTTATTGAGGGAACAAAAAGACATTGACGATCAGTTTAGTCTGAAGAAAGAAGATGTCCTATCTGAATTACGATCTACACTTGCAAAACAAAAGCTGGCTAAATCACATTCCAAAATTGGCCAAAAAGGGGATACTTTATCCACCAAGCAACTTGATGAGTCTGATGAAACCATTTTAAAGGCAATTGTAGTTGATGATCATAAAGTAATGGAGAAACATGCGATTGCATTGCAAATGCTTGAGCAGTTAGACCATGAGTACAGTGAAGCTGTTGAAGCCCTAAGACTGAAATATGCTCAGGGTGATGATCTTTCTCCTGGTGTTTTAAAAGTCGTTAAAGTGTATCTTGCGGTGAAAAGACGACTACAACCAGGTGATAAAATGGCAGGCCGACATGGTAATAAAGGTGTTGTATCAATCGTTGTTCCTGAAGAGGATATGCCTTTTATGGCGGATGGCACACCTGTTGATATCGTCTTAAACCCATTAGGTGTTCCTTCTCGGATGAACGTTGGACAGGTATTGGAGACGCATTTAGGCTTTGCAGCCAAAGGTCTTGGAAATAAGATCAATCAAATGCTTAAGCAGCGTGAATCAATTCAGAAGTTAAGAGATTTTATTCAAAAGATTTATGCTTTTGGTAATAGTAGAAAGATTGATTTTAAAGACTGTTCTGATGAGAAAATCCTTGAATTAGCAAAAATGTTAACCCGAGGTGTACCAGTTGCATCGCCTGTATTTGATGGTGTTCAAGAATCTGAGATCAAAAAGCTTCTTGCTTTAGCGGATCTACCCGAGTCTGGTCAGATGGAGATGTACGATGGACGTACAGGTGATAAATTTGATCGACCAGTTACCGTTGGTTACATGTATATGTTGAAACTAAACCATCTTGTAGATGATAAAATGCATGCTCGTGCTACAGGTTCATATAGTCTTGTAACACAGCAGCCTCTTGGCGGTAAATCACAATTTGGTGGACAACGTTTTGGTGAGATGGAAGTGTGGGCACTTGAAGCGTATGGTGCTGCTTACACCTTGCAAGAAATGTTAACTGTTAAGTCTGATGATTTAACCGGTAGGATGCAAATTTATAAGAATATTGTGGACAACAACCATGAAATGGATGCCACAATCCCAGAATCATTCAATGTTCTCGTCAAGGAGATTAGGGCATTATGTATCGATTTGAGTACTGAATCAGAGTAAACCTAACAAGATCCCAGGAGATATTTAATGGCAAAATTGCTGAACATGTTAAGAACGTCTAAACCGAGTGTTTTTGACTCATTACGCATCAAGTTGATGTCTGCACAAAAAATTAAAGAATTATCTTATGGTGCGGTTGAAAAACCAGAAACTATTAACTATAGGACCTTTAAACCAGAACGAGGTGGTCTCTTTTGTGCAAAAATCTTCGGGCCTATCAAAGACTATGAGTGTTTATGCGGTAAGTACAAACGATTAAAACACAGAGGTGTTGTTTGTGAAAAATGTGGTGTTGAAGTTACTCATGCAAAAGTTCGTCGTGAAAGAATGGGTCATATTGATTTAGCATGTCCAGTTGCACACATTTGGTTTTTGAAGTCTCTTCCCTCAAGAATTGGGTTGATTTTAGATATCTCTTTAAAGGAAATCGAAAAAGTACTTTATTTTGAATCATATATCATTACAGATCCAGGGATGACTGAATTAAGAAAAGGTCAGGTATTGACTGAAGAAGAGTACCTCGAGACATTTGAGCAGCATGGAGATGAATTTGAATGCATGATGGGTGCCGAAGCAATTAAAAAACTACTTATCGATCTAGATATGAATGGTGAAATTAATAAGCTCAGAGAGGAACTATCAACAACCAACTCAGAAGGTAAGATTAAGAAAATCACTAAGCGATTAAAAATGCTTGAAACTTTTTTAAGTTCTGGAAACAAGCCTGAGATGATGATTTTAGATGTCCTTCCAGTGTTACCTCCAGACTTAAGACCACTTGTCCCTCTTGATGGTGGACGTTTTGCAACATCTGATTTAAATGATTTATACAGAAGGGTGATAAACAGAAATAATCGTTTAAAACGACTCTTAGAGCTAGGTGCTCCTGAAATCATTGTAAGAAACGAAAAAAGAATGCTTCAAGAATCCGTTGATGCCCTATTGGATAATGGAAGAAGAGGAAGACCAATTCTTGGTACAAATAAAAAGCCACTCAAGTCTCTAGCAGATGTTATCAAAGGTAAACATGGTCGGTTCAGACAAAATCTATTAGGTAAGCGTGTTGATTATTCTGGTCGTTCAGTAATTGTTGTTGGTCCAACACTAAAACTACACCAGTGTGGCTTGCCCAAGAAAATGGCTTTAGAATTATTTAAACCCTTTATCTTAAGTCGACTTCAAAATTTAGATATGGCAGTTACGATTAAAGCTGCTAAAAAAATGGTTGAAAAATGTGTTCCAGAAGTTTGGGATGTATTAGACGAAGTCATTCGTGAACATCCAGTGTTATTGAACCGTGCGCCAACACTTCATAGATTAGGTATTCAAGCGTTCGAACCTGTCTTAATCGAAGGTAAAGCAATACAACTGCATCCTTTAGTGTGTAAAGCATTTAATGCGGATTTCGATGGTGACCAGATGGCTGTGCACGTACCTCTTACACTAGAGGCCCAATTAGAAGCTAGATGTCTAATGATGTCGACTAATAATATTTTATCACCAGCTAGTAGTGATCCTATTATTTTACCAAGTCAGGACGTTTTACTAGGTATTTACTTCATGACTAGAGAAAAAATCGGTGCTAATGGATCAGGATTATCTTTTGCAGATATTGCAGAAGTACATAGAGCTTACGAAAGCAAAGAAGTTGATTTACACGCTCGTGTAAAGTTTTTACTCAACGATACCATGGTTTCCACTACTGTTGGTCGTATTTTCTTGTGGGAAATATTACCGGAAGGCATTGATTTCAAACACGTTGACCAACCAATGAAAAAGTCTGAAGTATCAAAACTTGTCAGTATGGTGTATCAAGAATGTGGTACAAAAGCCACCGTTATTTTTGCCGATAAGATGATGTACCTTGGTTTCAAACATGCTACACGATCGGGTATCTCAATTGGTATTAACGATCTTGAAGTACCAGAAGAGAAACAAGCCATCATTGAGAAAGCTGAAACTGAAGTTAAGAATATTGAACAACAGTATGAAAAAGGATTTGTCACCAATGGTGAGCGTTACAATATGGTAATTGATGTATGGAGTAATGCGAATGACAAGGTGGGTAAGGCCTTAATGAGTAAGTTGTCCTCAACATCTATAAAAGATAACGAGGGTAAGATGGTGAAGCAACCGTCCTTTAACTCAATCTATATGATGTCAGATTCAGGCGCTAGGGGTGCACCAGCACAGATTAGACAGCTCGGTGGTATGCGTGGTCTTATGAACAAGCCAAATGGTAGTATTATCGAAACACCAATTACTGCAAGTTTCAGAGAGGGATTGAACGTAATGCAGTATTTCATTTCAACCCACGGCGCCCGTAAAGGACTTGCTGATATGGCTCTCAGAACTGCTAGTTCTGGTTATTTAACTAGACGATTAGTGGATGTTGCTCAGGATATCGTAGTTACTGAAGAAGATTGTAAGACAGAAAAAGGAATCATGATTAGTGCGCGTTTTGAAAACGGCTCTGTTGTCGAAAAACTCAGCGAACGTGTGTTAGGAAGATATTTAGTGCATGATTTATGTGATACAAACGGTGATATCGTCATTCCGCGAGACACATTAATTGATGAAGAAAAAGCAGAATTAATTGATGCCCATTACATAGATTCATTAGAAGTTCGTTCTACTATTACTTGTCAGACAATTTATGGTGTATGTACCAAATGTTATGGTAGAGATCTAGCTCGACGTCATGTTGTTAATGTTGGTGAGGCCGTTGGTGTAATTGCAGCGCAATCCATTGGAGAGCCAGGTACGCAGCTTACAATGCAAACATTCCACATTGGTGGTGCATCGACTGTAGCTGTGTCTGACAATCAGATCGCTATACGATCATCTGGTAAAATTTTATTTAGAAATATTAAATCTGTTGTTCATCATGAAACGAAGCAACCCATTACTATTTCACGATCAGGTATTGTTGTTATAACAAGTAAAAATGGTCAGGAAATGGAAAGGCATAAAATACCATATGGTACAACATTGCTTGTAGAAAATGATACCACTGTTAAAAGTGGTGATGTAGTCGCTAAGTGGGATCCTCATACACATCCAATCATTGCTGAAGTTTCAGGTTTCATCCAATTCGTAAACTTAGACGAGGGAAGAACTGTTTCAAGACAAACAGACGAAACAACAGGATTAACAAGTACAGTTGTGTTGTCATCTGATCAGCGTGATTCAAATGATCAAAACAGACCAATGATTCGTATTGTTGATGAAAAAGGTGAGTCTGTTTGTTTACCTGGAACAAATACATTTGCAAATTACTTCTTAAGTGATGGTGCAATTCTAACATTTGAAGACAAAGACAAAGTTGATGTCGGTGATATCATTGCAAGGATTCCTCAAGAATCTTCAAAAAGTAGAGATATTACAGGGGGTCTTCCTCGTGTTGCTGATTTATTTGAGGCAAGACGACCAAAGGATCCTGCGATATTAGCTGAAATCTCAGGTGTCGTTTCATTTGGTACCGATACACGTGATAAACGTCGTTTAATTATCACCGGAGAAGATCTTCAGACTTCCGAGATTCTAATTCCAAGATGGAGAACGATTTTAGTCTTTGAAGGTGAGAAGATTGAGCAAGGTGAAGTTATTGTAGATGGTCAGTATGATCCTCATGATTTATTAAGGTTACTTGGAGTGAACCAATTAGCTCAGTTTATCATTAATGAAGTACAGGATGTGTATCGCTTACAGGGTGTAAAAATCAATGATAAGCACATCGAAATCATTATTCGACAGATGTTAAGAAAGGTTATTGTTGTTGATTCTGGTAATACTCAATTACTTCAAGGTGAACAAATTGAGCGATCAACATTTGAAAAAGCAAATTCTAAAGTAAATATTGAAATTGGTGAGCGTAAAGCAACATGTGTTCCATCATTATTAGGAATTACTAGAGCATCTTTGACAAATGATTCATTCATCTCTGCAGCGTCATTCCAAGATACTACTCGTGTCCTTACAGAAGCTGCTCTTCAAGGAAAAGTAGATGAGCTGAAGGGATTAAAAGAAAACGTTATTGTCGGTCGTTTAGTCCCAGCTGGAACTGGTTATAAAGCTTATAAAGATCTTCATACGAAAGTAACACATGACTTTGATATGATGTTGAAAAAAGCAAACGATGAAAATGACACAACTTCACAACAAGGGGATTGACATTCATGTTGAGTTTCAATAAAATTAAGTCTTCTGTATTCCAAAGGAAAAAGTATGCCTAGAGTTAATCAAACATTAAGAAAAGGCCGTAGACGTAAGCCTGCGACTTGTAACGTACCAGCCCTCGAAGGCTGTCCGCAAGCAAGTGGCGTATGCTTAAAGGTCTATACAACCACTCCTAAAAAGCCTAACTCTGCTTTGAGAAAAGTAGCAAGGATAAGATTAAAAAATGGTCATGAAGTTACTGCCTACATAGGTGGAGAAGGCCATAACTTACAAGAACACTCCGTAGTATTGATCAGAGGCGGTAGAGTAAAAGATTTACCAGGGGTCAGGTATCATGTTGTACGTGGTACATTAGATACATATGGAGTAGAAGGAAGAGGTCAAAGACGATCTAAATACGGAACCAAACGAAAGAAGAAAGGGAGCTAAGTAGATAGCATATGTCAAGAAAGCCAAAAACCAGAACGAAATATATCAAGCTAAATAAAATTAAGTGTGATACAAGATACGATTCTAATTTAATATCAAAACTAATTAAGGTAGTAATGAAGAATGGAAAGTTCAATCTTGCTACTTCAATTGTTTATGATGCCATTGATATGTTTTATGATGATTACATCAAGCGTGTAGCAACTGCTGACGAGAAAAAGATAGAGAAGAAAGTAATGGTGAAATTACTTTTTGAAAGACTTGTTAAGCAAGGTCCCGATATTGAAGTTAAAACAAAAAGATTAGGTGGTGCAAATTACCAAGTTCCTGTTCCTGTTAATAGTGAGCGAAAAATCACTTTAGTATATCGATGGCTACTGAAATGTGCACGAAAACGTAAGGGTTCACGTATGGTATTAAATCTTGGTCGTGAATTGACCGATTTATTATCTGGAAGAGGATCTGTTGTTAAGGAAATGGAAAATCTTCGTAAAATGGTTAGCGCAAATGCTGTTTTTGCAAACATGCGCGGACGATCAAGTTAATTAGGAATTAAGAGCTATGGTAGAAAAAACACCCTTAAAACGATATCGAAACATTGGTATATCTGCACATGTCGATGCTGGTAAGACAACAACTACTGAGCGAATTTTATTTTATACCGGTATCTCACACAAAATGGGTGAGGTTCACGAAGGTACTGCTGTCATGGATTGGATGGAGCAGGAACAGGAAAGAGGCATTACTATTCAGTCAGCGGCTACAACATGTTTCTGGCAAGGAATGGGTAAGCAATTTGATAAACATCGAATCAATATTATTGATACCCCAGGACACGTTGATTTCACAGTTGAAGTAGAAAGGTCGCTAAGAGTACTTGATGGTGCTGTTATGGTTCTTTGTTCTGTTGGTGGCGTTGAGCCTCAAAGTGAGACCGTTTGGCGTCAAATGAATCGTTATAATGTACCTCGAATTGGTTTTGTAAATAAGATGGATCGAGCTGGTGCCGATTTTTATCGCGTTAAGGAACTTGTCGAAAAACGTCTTAAAGCTGTTGCAGTACCAATGCAACTTCCAATTGGGAAAGAAGAAAATTTCTCTGGCCTTATTGATTTGGTTAAATTTAAAGCAATTTACTGGAATGATGAAGATTATGGTACAACATATGAAGAAAAGGATATTCCAGAAGATATGCTCGAGGTTGCAGAAAAGTTCCGAAGCGAGTTATTAGATATTGCAGCTGAATCATCCGATGAGTTGATGGAGTATTATCTCGAAAATGAGACTTTAACAGAGCAACAAATTAAAGATGCAATTCGATCAAGAACAATTGCATGTGAAATATTTCCTATGTTTTGTGGATCTGCTTTTAAGAACAAAGGTGTTCAAACACTCCTGGACGCAGTTATTGAGATTCTTCCTTCTCCATTAGATGTTCCACCTGTACAAGGTACAACACCGGATGGTAAAGAGGAAACTCGACATGCCAAAGATAGTGAGCCATTTTCTGCATTAGCATTTAAAATCGCAACTGATCCATTTGTTGGTACATTAACATTTGTAAGAGTGTACTCAGGTAAGATTCAAGCAGGAAGTAGTGTTTACAACCCTCTAAAAGATAAAAAAGAACGATTTGGACGAATTGTTCAGATGCATTCGAACCGCAGAGAGCAAATTGATGAAATTTCTTCTGGAGAGATTGCTGCAATTGTCGGGCTTAAAGATGTAATGACTGGTGACACTCTGTGTGATGCTGCTAAACCCATTATACTTGAAAAAATGGAATTTCCTGAGCCTGTTATTTCAGTAGCAGTAGAGCCAAAGACGAAAGCTGACCAAGAAAAAATGTCAATTGCACTCATGAAGCTTGCTAAAGAAGATCCTTCTTTTAGAATGCATTCAAACGAAGAGACAGGTCAAACAATCATTTCAGGTATGGGTGAGCTACATCTTGACATCATTGTTGATCGTTTAAGAAGGGAATTCAGTGTTGAAGCAAACGTTGGAAACCCACAAGTTTCATATAGAGAGACTATTAAATCTTCCATCGAGCACGAAGAAAAATATGCTAAGCAATCAGGTGGTCGTGGTCAATTTGGACATGTATATATTCGTATAGAGCCACAGGAGCTCGGCAAAGGATATGAGTTTAATAATCAGATCGTTGGTGGTGTAATTCCTAAGGAATACATTCCAGCGGTTGACAAAGGAATTCAAGAGCAAATGGAAAACGGTATCATTGCTGGTTTCCCTGTAGTAGATGTTAAAGTTACGCTTTACGACGGATCCTATCATGATGTGGATTCAAGTGAGATGGCCTTTAAAATTGCGGGTTCTATGGGCTTTAGGAATGCTGCTAAGAAAGCAAGCCCTATATTGCTAGAACCACTGATGGCCGTTGAAGTTGTCACTCCAGACGAATACATGGGTGACGTTGTTGGAGATATCAATAGACGTCGAGGTATGATTTTAGGGATTACTGAAAACCCAAGTGGACAAGTAATTAGTGCGGAAGCCCCACTATCTGAAATGTTTGGTTATGCAACCGATTTAAGGTCAATGTCACAAGGAAGGGCTAACTATTCAATGGAGTTTAAACGTTACTCTGAAACCCCTGCTAATATAGCGGATGAAATTATTAATTAATTGAGGATTAAACAATGTCTAAAGAATCATATGTAAGAAGTAAGCCACACGTCAACGTGGGAACAATTGGTCACGTTGACCATGGAAAAACGACGTTAACTGCGGCAATCACTCAAG
>NZIM01000052.1 GCA_002691585.1 Legionellales bacterium | reverse complement strand
CTGTTGTAGTTGTTGGTGTTTCTGTTGTAGTTGTTGGTGTTTCTGTTGTAGTTGTTGGTGTTTCTGTTGTAGTTGTTGGTGGTTGTGTAGGTTGTATACATTTTCTTGGAGTTGTTGGTGTTCCTTCTTCCAAAATACCCAAATCACATGTTTCAAAAGGTTCACATTGATTTTTATTAATTCCATTTGTAAATCCATCAACACATGGTTTACATTCAGTATCATCTATTGTATTTCCAACAGTATCTCTGTATGAACCTGGATAACAAGTTTTATGCTTCTCACATTTTCCATCTTTACTAAACGTACCTGGATCACATGGTTTACACACATTATTTTGTGTACGTTTACCTTTTGAAAATAAATATTCTCCTGCCACACATAAAGTAAATGGATGACATTTGAATGAATTAATCTTTGTGCTAAAACCATCTTCACATATTTTACATTCTCTATTGTTTATAGATGTTGCATTTTTACTAATATATTCTCCTTCTTTACATGTAAGATATTGAATACAGGACGTTTTACCTTTTGTATTTTGGTATTTTCCAGGTTGACAATCAATACAAGATACAGCATTTTTTGTATTACTAAATGTACCTATATTACATTTTTCACATTCTCTATCTTTTTCCAAAGAATCTATGCCTTTTATTTTTTTACCCGCCGGACATTTTTTTTTCAATTTACATCTTGTTTGTTTTATTTTATCCTGGTATCTATCATCAGGACAAGTTATACAATCCAATGCATTTTCCACATTACTGTAAGAACCTTTTGGGCAGAAATTACATTTTCTATCGTTTTCATCATCTCCATTGGTTAATATTTCAGATCCTTTTTCACAAACTTTTTTATTGGTACATTTGTTCAAACTTTTAATTGGATTAAATGTTTTCTCATCACAATCTTGACACGTAGTATCTTCGGTCTTTATTAATATTGACCATTCGTCACCTTTTTCACATTCTGTATTAGCTTCACATTCGTCATAATCATTTTTATCAGAGTATTTATTTTTATCACATGGTATGCATGTATTATCTCTAAATCTCACATTACCCTTATGACCATCTACGTTTTTTACTTCTGAACCAAGACCGCAGGTTTTTAATATCTGACAACTACCTTCTTGCGTAACAGTATTATTTGACAATGTAGTTTTATCATTGTATGTATTACCGGTACAGAAAACACATTCTTTTGTATCTCCATCTACAACCCATCCTTTTCCGGGTATACATTTAATTATTGGTTTTTCCGCTACAGCTGTTGTATTCGTACCAGTTTCTGAACTGACATATGACGTATAATCAGTGTTATTCATTAAATTTTCCATATTTTTCATTTGGTCATTTTGTAGAAGTCTTCTTCTTGATGTTTTTTCTTCATTTACTGTAACAGTGACAATAAAAGATGTAGATGATTGTAAAAGTCTTCGTCTAGTACTCGCTGCTTGTATATTTGATATTTCTACATTTGTTGCATCAGTATTCAATGCGTTTGCAATTCCTGTTTTAACTTGATTTTGTGTATTTGTTGTCTGCATTGAAGATGTCGGAATATTCATTGTCATAGATTGCTGAATTGCACCCAATGTTGTGATATTACAAAACTCACCAGAAAATGGAACTTCAGAACAGTCGCATGAGAATGTTTCATTTCCATCGCTGCAAGACCCACTGTTACATGGATATGGATTACAATTGTTTATATCTGTACTACAATTTTTATCCTCCCAACCTTGATAACATTGACATGTATAATCTGCTATACCATCTACACATATACCATTTGCACATGGTTTTATTTCACACTCATCAATATTTTGATCACAATTGGTGCCTTCCCATCCTGGTTGACATACACAATTATAATTATTGATTTGATCTACACATTCGCCGTTTACACATGGGTTCGTAGCACATTCATCAATATTAATATCACAATTTCTACCTTCCCATCCTGGTTCACATGTACATGTGTAATTATTGATTTGGTCGGTGCACTGACCATTTACACATGGGGATGCTTTTTGTATGCTAAAAGACGAATAACCTGAATCTAGTGTACTTTGTACACATGTTGTGTATACTTTACACGTGCCTTGTGAATCTTCAAATTGTAAATCTACATTTGTTGAAATAAGTTGACAATTTTCTTGTACACATTTTTCCTTACATTGATCCAAAGTCATGTCTGAAAATTCCTGTGCAGAGTTAAAACATCCATATGTTTGCACTTGAAGTAATGATCTTGCGTTTAATGCACAGTCATCAATATTTTGATCACAATTTTTACCTTCCCAACCTGGTTGACATACACAATTATAATCAGCGATTAAATCAATGCATTCGCCATTTACACATGGGTTTGTAGCACACTCATTTATATTCTGATCACAACTTTTACCTTCCCAGCCCGCTTCACATGCACAAATAAAATCTGCTACGGAATCTGTACAATTTCCATTCACACAAGGATTTGTAGCGCATTCATCAATGTTGGTATCACAATGTCTTCCTTCCCATCCTGCGTCACATACACAAGTATAATCATTTGCTAAATCATTACATTGACCGTTTCCACAATCAACATTTTGACAATAAGAGCATCCTGATACGCTTGGGTTGTTCAAACAATACGTTTGTATATTTTGATTTAATTTACAAGACTGACATGTAGCTGTCAGAGCTTGGCAACATACTCTACATGATACGTCTTTAGTGTTTGAACCAGCTGTTTCTATACCATCTAGACAAACAGTAAACGGTGTACAACTTGAAGCTGTACTTGTATTTGAATATGTACTTGCTGGACAAATTTGACACACATCATTGGTTTGTGATGTATAAACCGTTTTTATATAAAATCCTGGACTACAATAACTTCTGGCTTGGCAAGAGTTAAGATCAGTTGTTTTCTTAAAAGTATTTTCTGGACAAGGTTCGCAAATATCATCCATAGTAATGTTTCCAATTTGAACAACTTGTTGTCCTGGTGGACATGCTGATCTATAATTACAATAAGATACACCTACTGTGTTTGAAAATTTACCATTTGGACAATCTTCACATACATCATTTGAAGAGTCAGATCCTACTATTTTTGGTTGTTTACCAATGCCACAGAAAGTTCTTTCTTGACACATACTCAAATCTGTTGTATCTGAATATTTTCCTGCATCACAATCTTTACAAACGTCATCTTTTTTCGTATTACCTACTTCGGTTGGTTCTTCACCAGGAGGACAATATGATCTGTCTATACATGGATTTGTATCTCTCGTCGTTGAATATTTACCTTCTGTACAATTTCTACATTGATCATTCCTTTCGGTATTACCAATTATTTCAACTTCTTCTCCTGGACCACAATAGGATCTTTCTTTACATGTTGGTAAATTCATTTCATCTGTGTAAAAACCACCATCACATGGTCTACAATAGTCATCTTCTTCAACATCTCCTTCTCTGACTACATAGGAACCTATAGGACATCCAGATCTAGCAATACAAGGACTTGTATCTAATTTTTCAGAATAAAATCCATTATCACACGGTTTACATATATCATCTTGTAGTTTGGAACCAATAGGAGATGCTTCTTGTCCCGGACCACAAAAACTTCTTGGATAACAAGGACTTAAATCGGTTTTATTGGAATAAAAATTAGTATCACAATCCTTACATACATCATCTTTTGTAATATCGCCTACTTGTACTACTTCTTTACCAGGTGGACAATAAGATCTTGGTTGACAAGGTGTTGACCAGAATGTATTTGAAAAGAAACCATCATCACAATCCTTACATACATCATCACTTTTGGATGTATATGTTACATCTACTTCCTTTCCAATATCACAATAAGATCTTGTTGTACAACTTGCTGAATTATTCTGAGTAGAATATGTAGGTACAGGACAAGGTGAGCAAGTTCTGTCCTTTCCATAAGTAAATGTAGAAGACACATATGTTCCTGGAAGACAATTTCCTACACCTTGACATGCAACTTGATTTTTTACATTTGTAAAAGTATTAGGTGGACACTGTGAACATTGTCTATTAGAACTAGTGGTACCTTCAATACTAATAAAAAATCCAGGATCACAATCTGAGAAATCTAAACATTGATTTTGATTGGATAATAATGTATACTTTCCTTCTGGACATGTGTCACAAACGGTATCATTTATTAAATTACCATAAGATACAATATACTCGCCTTTCTGACATACTTTGTGATCTTTACATGTATTCAATTGACCATAAATGCCACTCATGTCTAACTTATTTTCTACAATTTCATTACTACATCTACACAATTTATTACCTGATTCTTCCACAAAAGAAGAATATATCTTATTGTTCATTCGACAAATCAAATTACAATATTCAACGCTAGGTATTGCACTGCATCCCAAGTTGTTTGTCACCCAAGATGTTGTACCGTATTTACATATAGGAGTTTTTATATTATCTACAAAATTTAATGTATATGAACTAATTTTGTAATGACCTCCTGATTCAACAGCAAATTGAGAAGATGAACATGGTGTACATACTATATTTTTTGTTCTATCACCTTCAGAAATCAATCTTGTACCTATATCACATAAATCGAAAGGTTTACACTTGGAATAATCATTTACATCAGAGTATTCACCAGCAGGACAATCAACACATTCGCTATTTCTATCTTTTGGTAACTTTGTATAATTTGTTTTTTGTACACATTCCCATACACCACTAGTACCACATGCATAAGTTATTTGCTTTGTATTAAAAAATATTCTATTTGGGTCACTTGAACCTATATACAAACTACAACCTGTTGGTCTATCGTCCCATTCTGATACACCTTCCCATGTATATGTTGCATGATTGTCGGCATACATTTTACATTCTTCTTGAGTCATACTTAAATCATTAAATCCTTCTATTATTTTTCTATATCTATTATACTCTTGTCCCTGACCACATTTAGTCAACGGTTTACAAGATGTGCTAAAATCATCTGTATCTGAATAAGTATTTTCAGGACAATCAACGCACAAATTTATATTTACTTTAGTTGGAGTGAATCGAACCGATTGACCAAGACCACATGTTACTTGTGGCTTACAAACACTGGTTAATAAATTAGAATTTTCATCATTGTATGTATTTTCTGGACATTCTGTACAGACACCATTTACAAATCCTCTACCTTTTGAACAAACATCAACAGGATCTTTTACAGTCAGATCTATATCTTTAATTTTATTTAGAATTGCATTTAATGCTGTTGATGGGTTTGTACTTATCTCTTCTTCCACTCGTAACTGAATTTTCTCTTTTACATTTGTTACTAGTGTGGTTTTTGATGTAGTTTTCAATTCTTTCATTCTATTTTCTAAATCAGCCTTATCATCCGATGCTGTTAATTCTAAATCATAAACTACTTTAATTCCTGCTTGCAATAATCGTCTTCTAGACCCAGCACTAACAGATTCTATTCTTACATTATTTGAAGGGACACTAAGAGATGTAGCAATACCGTCTCTTACACCTTGTTGTACAGAAGGGTTATTATTAAAATCATCCAATGTTACTCCAGTAAGACCAAGTTCTTGTCTTAATGCAGATGAGGCAGTTTGACCACATCTATCGCCAATATAATTACCAACACATGCACATTCAAAGCCACCTATTTTATTGGTACAAGTACCTCCATTTTGACAAAAATTTGGTGTTGAACATTCGTTAACATCTTCCGCACATGTCGGACCAGTGAAAAAACTTGTACATGCACAAGTGTAACTTGCTCCATTAGGTGTACATGTAGCGTCGTTAGCACAAGGTTTGGTTTCACACAAATTAGAGCTCGCGCCAACATTAGTACCAAATATAACAGCGAAAAAAATACCAAAGATGATTAAACACCCAATAATACTTACATAAATAATACCATTACGTTCCTCTTTCTTCTCTTCATTAGAAGGCTGTTCAAACCTAGGTTTTGGTTTTTTATCTAAAAGTTGATAAGGGTTTTCAGATGTATTAAATCTATTAGTTCTGCCGCTCATTATTTAAAGTATAAGTTAATTCATATATAGTAAAATAATTTATGTTAAAGATAAAAATAATTATGTTAATTTTAAAAGAATACCTTATCCTGACATACCTGTTTCTGTCATACCGACTCCAGTCATTCCTGTTTCTGACATACCTGTTTCTGATGAACCACTACCATCTGGACCACTAGACCCAGTTGCTTCATCCATACCTGGACCACTAGACCCAGTTGCTTCATCCATACCTGAACCACTAGATCCTGATGAACCACTAGATCCTGATGAACCACTAGATCCTGATGAACCACTAGATCCTGATGAACCGCTAGATCCTGATGAACCGCTAGATCCTGATGAACCACTAGATCCTGATGAACCACTAGATCCTGATGAACCACTAGATCCTGATGGACCTAAACACTTATTGTATTGATCACTCCAGACACATTCTCCATAACATGCAGCATAAAAGGCTTTTTCATGACATGGGTGATAAGGTCCACTGAAAGGTTGAACACCATTTAAACATTTATTATATCCTTCATCCCATTGACATATTAAACTTATATCATCGTGACATAAATCTTTGTTTGTTTTTTCATGACATGGATGATATGGACCATTGAATGTTTTTATCTCATATCCAGAAGGACACAAACATTCACATGATTCACCAAGACCAGAAGTTGTACCACTAGATCCGGATGAACCACTAGATCCTGATGTACCACTAGATCCGGATGAACCACTAGATCCTGATGTACCACTAGATCCTGATGATCCACTAGATCCTGATGTACCACTAGATCCTGATGATCCACTAGAACCAGACGGACCACTAGAGCCTGAAAAAACAACATTTTGTGACGAATGCAAACATTTATAATATTGATCATTCCAAACGCAACCTTCATCACTACCAATACACTGTGCGGTATTAATATTGTCATGACATGGATGATATTCACCCATAAAAGGTCCTACACCATTTAAACACATATTGTATCCTTCGTCCCAACTGCATATCAATGATGTGTCGCCATTGCATGTAGTTTTATCTGTATTGAATTGACATGGATGATATGGTAATGATGGACCACTGGATCCGGATGAACCACTAGATCCGGATGAACCACTACCATCTGGACTACTAACTGGTGCACATCTACAGGTAGAACAGTTTGCTATTTCTTGAACTGGTACACAAGGCGAATAAACATAACCACTAGATACTAATTCAGAAAATTCCATTCCTGATTCAAGAATTAATTTTAACGCAGCCAAGGGAACTCTTTCACCTTTTTTTACTGTAAAATTACCGTCTTCAGGTGGGTTATCTTCTGCCTTCTGTGTATAATAAGCAGCATGTTCATAGATACAGTCGGTGCTTACATTTAAACAACTATTTTTATCATTTGCTTCTGCACATTGGTCAAAAGTTAAATGATCAAACGATATACAATTGAAAAGACATTCGTCTGGATCTGGTAGACATTCTGCATCTTCTTTTTTATTACCTTTCTTTTTCACCCCATGTTCACATGACCTATGTGGTTTACAAGAATTTAAACTTGGTATGTCTGAGAATTTATTCTCAGGACAATCTCTACATTTTGAATCTGATAGTTTATCATCTGTATCAACATCTACTTCTTTTCCTGCAGCGCATGGTGTTTTTGGTTTACAAGTTAACGTAAATCCATCTGTATCAGAATATGTTTTATTTTCACAATCTTGACAAACCGTTTGCTTGAATCTTGTACTTGCTGATTTCATTCGTTTACCCTTATTACATGTCTTTAAAGGTCTACATATACTACTTGTATTGGTAGTAGCTTCTGAGTTATAATTATTTCCTGTACATTTTTGACACTTGTTAGCATTATCAAATCCTCTACCAACGGGACAAACTTCAACTGGTGGTTTTGGTTTAACAGTTAATGTTCTCGCTTTCCTTGCTAAAATTGGATTTTCTAAAACTTTTTCTTCAACTTTTTCTTTAATATTATTCAAAAGTGTTGTTTGCACATCAGCTTTTGCTGAAAAATCTTCCATATTTTGTTTAAAATTATCAATGTCTTCTGTGGTTGTATCTTCGGGTAAATTTAAGTTATACTTTACATCAATTCCAGCTTGCAACAATCTTCTTCTAGTTCCAGTATTGGTTACCTCTGTGACTTCTACATTTCCAGGATCAACCGCTAAAGATGCAGCAACTCCTGCTTCAATACCTTCTCTTACTTCTGGATTATTTAAAACGTCAGCTGCGGTCAACCCTGTAATAACAATATCCTGTTCTATTGTTGTTCCAATTACACCATCACATGTTTTACCAGTAAATCCTGCTTGACATGAACAAGTAAAGTCATTCAATGCATCAGCACACACACCATTATTTTTACAAGGATTTGTCGCACAATCATTTTTATTAATTTCACATGTAGGTCCTTCCCACCCTGTAGCACATGTACAATCAAATGTTTCTGAATCTATATCTTTACATGAAGCTCCATTCATACAGGGTTTATCGTCACAAGGACTTACTTCTGTAGTGCTTAAACTTGCTATGACAAATATAGTAGTTATACATATCACTAAAAAGACAAAAGAGACTATGTAGGAGACTGTAGAGTTATCTTCTTTTTCATTAGAATCTTCTTGTGTAGGAACAGGTGTATATCTTGAACTCATTTAAAAATAATAAAGTATAATATATAGATTACATATTTAGTTTTGGAAAATCCATAGGATTATAAACATAATCCTGATAGGTTGATACATTCTCATGTGTATGATTTGGTTTTAACCATACAATGTTACTCTGCATTAATTTATCTTCCATTAATCTTTTCTTTGCATAAGTGAAATTGTGCCAATCCATGTTTTCAAAATACATATTGATATTTTTTCTCACATCATTCTTTATCAATATACCACTGATTTTAAAATAAAATTCTTTCTTTATTTTTTTTCTTCTTACTAAAACCAAATAGTCTTTTTCTCCAAAATGACTTCTGAAAATTGGATCAGTGTTTCTCTGACTTTTGTTTCCATCTTTATCTCCATATTGGAAAAAGTATGATGGTGAATTCTGAGCATAGAACCTTTGTTTTTTCTTTTGATTCAACTTTTTAATAGTGTCTCTCCATCCTGGTAACAATTCACCTTCTGTACATTTTATTTCAAGTGTACTTCCATCAAAACCATATAAATCTGGTCTCCATGATGCACCTTCATCTCTTGGTGTTCTGTAGCTATCTGGATTCAATTTATTTAATAAATAATAAACAAAATATTCAGCAGAGATACCTTTTTCCAATTTCTTTCTTATGAAATGCATATGTCTCTCTTCACCCCTTTCATTAATCTTATTCATATTTGGATTGTTTACTCTTCTTTCAATTTGATCCCTATATTCCAAATATTGTTCATTTGGCAATTCATCCCACATTGTTTTTTCTGAAACCCATTGACTCTCCCATTTTAATCCATTTAAGCAATTTTGCATTTTGTTATACTTTTTAACGTTTTTGTTTTGATTAGTTTTGTTTTTTTGTTTCTTTCTTATTTATATTTTGTTGTTTTGTTTGTGTGTGTAGTTTAGGTGTGTTGTGTGTGTTGCAAAGTTGAGTAGCTAATATATTTTTTTAAATTTTTTTTTAGCTTTAGCTTCAAAATGACAAGCACTTTTAAGGATTTTTAAAGAAAAAAACATTATTGTTATAATGTTATGTAATGCTGAGTAATTTTAGCATGCAATAGCAGGTAATGTTAAAACTGGATTTTTCATGATGTTTCCCTTGTAAAAAAAATAAAAAGTAAGTACAGTCTAAGATTATATCGATTTGGTAGCGGTACACATTATGATTTTAGTTCAATATTAAATACCTACTATTTTATCTAAGGTGAAAAAAACATAAGATAAACCCCTACATTTCCTTACGATTTGAAAAAGTACTTTTTTTCTGAAAAACTTTTTTCTGAAATCGTAAGGAAAACACCCACTTTTCCTTACGATTTTGAAAAAAAAAAAATTCTCAAAAAACACTTTTTTGAAATCGTAAGATAGATTGTGGTTTTTTTAACTTTTTTTTTTAGCTTTGTTTTATTAGGATAGTGATAACATTAACAGAAAAATCACTAGGTGTACCGCTATCAAGCTCGTAGTGTGTTTGTACTTGGTTAATGTTATTTACTGCCTATTTCATGCACACTACAACCTGATCTTTACTTATTTGATAGGAATGAGGAAAAAAGTGATTTTTTTAAGCTTTTTTTTGGTAGTCTAAGAAAGTGAAAAAAAACGCATCTAAAAACAGTGTTTTTTAACCATTTTTTAAATCTTTAGCATGAAATAACATTAGAAAAAGTGTGACATTTCAATGTAAAAAAATATATTTTTCATTGACAATTAATTTTTATTTTACCGTTTGTCCAATAAAAAACTGGAAAAAAAATTACCGTATATTTTTTTTGTTATTTCAAATTTAGGAGAGAATAGTTACTTATTTGATTTTCTTTTTAAGTTAAGTTTTTTTTATATATTCGGATGTTTTATTTCTTTTTGACATTTTGGTATTTTATATTTTTGAGTAAACACATGTGACGTCATTATCACAATTTGAATAAATTCCATAGATCAACAGTGCAGCATAAAATATGTTCATGACATGTGGCACTATTAAAACAAAATTTCTAACAAACAAAAAATATATAGATGCAAATATAGAACCCACTAAAAGGGTCCACTGTGCATAGATACTTAAGCCGCCATCCATCTGTGCTTTTATAATTTGAAGTATGGATGATGCAGCAAATAATGATAAATACAACAATTGAAATACAAAAAGATCAATAGTAGGTATTATTATACTTGGGATACCGTGTCTTAAATACCGTTTGGTTTCATATGGGAGTACACAGCATGGGTCATATTCATGCTTTTTATAAATAACTCTATCTACAATTAAAATTCTTAATTGGTTCCAATGATCTAATTCTGCTAGTTTATGTTGGTCCATGCTAGAACAACAATAAGAACTTGTCAAATTCCAATATTCCTCTTCCAATAGTTTTGATTCAATTTCTAGATTTTTTTCTTTCTTATCAATATTTTTTATAACAAATTGACTCATCTTTTCTATTAGTTCATATTTATCTATTCTTTCAAATGTTCTTCGTGGTATTCGTTCATTTCCAGTAGTAAATGTTAACATTATGTAAAAAAAAATATTAAATATATATTAATATTTTGTTTTATCACTATAAAAAACAATTGTTTATTACCATATGTGTGGATGTGGTAAATATTTGCTTTTATTATTCATCATTTTTGTCTATTTGCAATTGAATTTTAGATGGGTTAGAGATGAGAAAAATATACCAAAGTGGAGTTTAAATGTTTATGATACAAATAAAAATATAGAAAAAGGTCAGTCGGTGAAGTTAAAATTTGACAATTATACTATTCTTGATGGTAAACCTTTCTCAGAAATGAACATCAATGATACACAAATAATTATTAAAGATATGAATTATGTCAAATTAATTTTGTACGTTCACATTTTTGGTCCTTCATTATCATTTCATTCATTACACATTGGCGACAACTCGTATTATTGTCAACTAAATATGATGGGAAAAGGATCTATACATACAACTTTGTTAGATAGAAAAAATCATTTGGATACAATATATGCAGTTTATCAATATGATTCCAATGAGTTACATCGTTCTGATAAAAAATCTACTATTAAGTATAATGCATTTTTAAGCAATGGATTTGTATGAAAATTATTATATATATAGTACAAGGTATAACTAGAAAAAATGTCGTTTCCTTTACCGATTGCTTCACAAGAACATTATACAAAATGGTTTAAATACAATATTAAAAAGGGTTCGTTTAAAAAGTACACTATTGTATGGGTTGGAAAACAACTTAAAAAAAGATTTAAATCTGATGTATCCCCAGATATTTTACCTGAAAATGTTTTCATCTGTCAAAAAAAAGATAATTATGAATACATATTGATAGATAAAAATGACGATATATTTAAATTGCCAAAGAAACATTACACTTCATGTTTTCCAGGTATTCAATATAGTTCAATTCCACATAATAACCGAATAAAAGTTAAAATAAGTGAAAAGGTAGAAGTAGAACTCCCGTTTATACCTCAGTCGTTTTTAGACCAGAAAAGAAATAAGACGGGTAGGAAAAGAAGAAGACTTATTACAAGTAACTCTAAAACGGAAAAAAGCATTGATTTCAATGAAGTTTGTCCCGAATGGCACGTTTTACAAAATAATCAGAATAGAAATTCTCCAATGAAAAAAGAGGTGATGTTACTCATTCGATCTATTGTAAAATTTTCAGATAAAAATATAAATTATACCTTGAAAGATCCTTTTGAAAACGTAACGAACGTTGAGGATTTAAAAAAAAATAAAGAATATTTACATAAGTTAAAAATAATTAGTGGTTTTATCCATCACTACTGTAGGTCTGAATTAGGTATAATAAATGATAATATATTGAACCTTACATTATCAGAATGGATCTTAAAGATGAACAGTATTGATTAACATCATAGTATTCTTTGCATACATCACACTGTGCATTTTTTAAAATAAAATCATTTCCACATTTAATATGTGTGTATATCTTATTGCAATTACATTTTATTTCTAAAAACTTTATTTTATCTTCCATGTTATCACATAATTTTTCTGGACAAAAATAGCAATGTATTTTGTTTTTTTTTCTTCTCTGGTATGTTGGTTGTATCAAATCAATATGTTTATTGGTTTTGGAAATAAATGAATCAATCAACAAAGTGGGTGGAATTTTCATAGATTTTTTTAAATATTTCCAAGATTCTACACAATTGTTTTTTATACAAGTTAAAAATTGAGGATCAGAAATAATCATATATTCCAAATCTATATCTTTATTATCCTTTCCATCAATGTTTTTTAGATAATTCCTGTATATATCCAGATTTGACTCGTTAAAATTATATTTTAACATATTTTAAACTATTAATTACTTGTTTTTCTTAAAAAAAATACAATATATAGTCTGTTTTGAGTTTGTCACAGTAGCTACGTAACGACCTAAAAAAAATAAAATTTTAAAATTTCCACTTCGTTTCTCTTTGTTTAGAAAAATGAATTCGCTGGCGCCTTGTCCAATCGTGACAATCTTTATCTTCATGAAAAAATATTCTTATCATGGTAAAAAAGAATAAAACTGCTAAAACTATAATTAATAAAGTAATAAACATATTTTATATTATTTTGTTAAATTATTATACTCTCTAGAAAGCGTTGTCATGGGATGTTGATTATTTTGTTTTGCAGCGTGTTTATAATTATCTTTGACATAAGATTGCCACGTTGGTTTTGTTTTTGATGTATTCTGTTTTGACGTATAATTTTTTTGTCCTTTCATTAAACTTGATATAATAACATTTGACGTTGTACTCATTTTTAATTTTTTTTTAATCTTTTATACTACTCTTTTGTAACTTCACATAACCAATCGTACACATCGTCTGGTTTCATATGGTTTATATCTTTATCAGGCATAGGCATTTCTAAATTCTTTAAACTGTGCATGACCAACTGTGAACAAAAAAATTTATCCGGTAAAGCTGTAGTTCTTAATGTTACGGGGAAAAATAATAATGCTGCTCTTACTAAATCATACGACTTATTTATTTGACATAGATTCCACGTTATATATTCTTTTAATTTTTCTATTGACTCTACTTCTATTTTAATTGTTTCATAAATTTCATCATCTGGTGGCGCATTAAATTCATCGCCCAGGTCGTTAAAAAAACGTATTGATACCACTTCATTCAATAACACGTAAAAACAAAAATGGATTTTATTTTTTATTTTTTTGACCTTTAATAGTAATTTTGTAAGATACAATGGATCATGCGCTTCTTGAATACAACTATCTATAATTACTGCTAAAATATCTGAATCTAATTCGATGGAAACTTCGCAATGACAAAATCTTCCAGCGCATTTATTAATCGTATTCTCATATATCGACACAGGTTTTGCAAAATGAATATTTACATTCATATCAGTAATCGAAAATTATATTTATACTAATTATATAACCATTTGAGGAGATAAATGTCGTCAACTATTATTAAACTGATAAGTATAGCATAGATATACGTTCCACTTACCGTGAAATCAATGAAGTAAAATTGCAATAAAACATTTACAATAAAAGATACTAAATAAATGTGCTTGATAATGTTTTTCAACGAGTTTAAAAAACGTTTGTATTCCTCGAAAAATCTTAGTCCTAAAAACAAATTAACACCAAAATTTGCACTTGATATGTATGTATAAAAGAAAATTAACTTTGCAATATGGTTTTCATTAAAATCAAGAGTCCATGAGTAAAATAAAAGTATTGACGTTGCAATGTGATGTAACTTGGTCGTATTGTTTAATTTCACGTGAAATAATGCGCAGAAATCATTTGAAACGTAAAGTGATCCACATACTTTGATAAGGGTGTTGTTATAATCACCATAAATAACGGATGGTATTATACATAACGATGAGAAGATAAATAAAAGAAATAAATATGCACTTTTTGTAACATTCTTTATAACATATGGTTTTAAGGTGTAATAATGACCTACTAAATAGTATATACTTTCCAAATAGGAACAAGAGAAGAGAAATGATATAATGTACATTTTTAATACTTTCTATAACTATATATATAATTTTTTTTTATAAAAATGGTACAAAAACGCCGACGTTTATCTTCTGATGGGTTTAAATTATTCAACATGGCATATTCACATCCGCCGTCATATTCAAGAATAAAAGAAATGCTACATTGTATATGGCATACAGAATATGATGATAAACTGGAAACGATGGTGGAACAGTGTAGAGATGCCTCTGAGCAAATTTACAGTATTCACAACAATAAAGATGTCAACATAAATTATTTATTAAACAATGCAATATACAATTTAATATATTGTATCTTGTGTGAAGACGATAAATTGACAACAAAACATCAAGTAAAAAGAAATTATCGATACTTTATGGACGTTATGCAAATGTGTTATAATGAGGAAGATCATAACACTGCTATATTGATACTAAATGCTTTGCAACACACTGCTTTAAAAATATTTAAAATTAAATTGAGGAAAAAAGATAAAATGTTTATGGAAGAAATAGAAAAAAAATATGGCACATGGAGAGATTCATGGTTAAAACATTTGGTAGAAGTAATGACAAAACCGTTAGATGCATTGTATATCCCAAGTTTGATGGTATTGAACATACATAAAGAAAAAAATAGAATTTATGGAAGTCACGTAAATTTAAAAAATGCATTCTCATCTGAAGATATTGCGGCTTATATTGGCATGTATACACTTTATCATAATGGTCTAGCTGAGAAAATTACATACCCATTGTATGAAGAACCTCCTGTAAAAGACAATCCATCTTTAATGATGTTGGCTAACTCAATAAAGTAAAATGAAACTATATATTTATTTTTTTATAAGAAAAATGAATCTTGTATGTATGTTATTATTAACGTTCATTGTATCGGTTTTTTCATTCGGAGAATATGTCCCACAAAAAGATAAATTTGGTCAACTTCTTCCAAAACAATGTTGGGGATCGACTGGTCTTTGTTGGTGCGTTTATGAGGAAGAAAAAAGATATTTCAGAGAGGAGAATAAAATTTGTCTTGATAAAAGAAAAATATTTAATTAATCCTACGTTCCACTATATAAATAATACTAATATAAATAAATGCTTTACTTATTTACTTTATTCATTTTATTTCATGTTGGGTGTCCATGTTCTTACACGCCAGAGTGTATAGATAAAGATATTTTGTTAAAAAATTGGGATAACACATATATGGTAAAACATTATGATAAAGATAAATGTTGTAAAAAACACAAAGGTATAAGAATGTCAATAGAAAGTGCATTTAAAAATTACAAAAATGTATATCTAATAGGTGGCTCATTGTTAGGAATATACAGACATAATGGTATGCAAGTTCCTTGGGAGAAAGATGGTGATTTAGGGATTTTGTACGACTTTAATTTTAAAAACATCACAGATTTAGAAAATATGATTTATAGCGCTAGTAGTAATGAGATAGAGATAATAACAAGTAGTCAAGGTTCAAAATATATGATGAAAGTTGAATTTGAAAATATAACATCGTTTGTTGATATATTTATTTTTGAGAAAACATCGGATGATACATTTAATTACGTAAAAAAAGATTGGGCATCAATTGAACCAGCATTACATTATGATGATATTTATCCATTGAAAATATGTAATTTTTACGACACTGAAATAAAATGTTTTAACAAAGGTATTTCACATTTAAAAAAAGTTTACGGAGATGATGTTATGTATGCACCTCCAGAAGGAGAGTTTATAAGTCAAAATATGATGAAAGCTCATTACATGAGACTAAGAAAAAAAGAAGTTTACATGTTATTGGAAATTTTTATTTTAGGATTAATTATTATTCTTGGTTTATTTTTTTGTAAAACATTTAGTAAAAGAAAAAAAATTTTTATTTTAGGTGGATATGTATTTAGTTTATTTTTTTTTATGAAATTGCTTTACGTATTCAGTAGAGTGTCATTGGCTTATCATAAAAATTCTAATTATCATGATAATGCCAATTTATATCATATGGATGCATTGAAAGAGATAATATTAGAGTATAACACTCAAAGAAGATTGATATTAAAATAGTTTTAAAATATACCTTTGATATACACCATCTATATATATTAATTATGAATTGCAAAATGCAATGTATATTGCTATGGAGCACTGTAAATTATTTTCTGTATTCCTGTTCTGTCTTTTTACCAGAATGTAGATTAGTTAGATATGTTCAAAACGATTATTTGTTTATTTGTCAAAATGATATTTTTCCTACAACGTTAGCACCTACTACGGTTAACCCTACTACGTTAGCACCTACTACCTTAGCACCTACCACATTAGCACCCACAACACTCTCACAGACTACGGAAAGTCCAGGAGAATTAACTACAGTCTCCCAGACTACTATTCGCCCTACAACAGTCTCACAGACTACGGAAAGTCCAGGAGAATTGACTACAGTCTCACAGACTACTATTCGTCCTACAACACTCTCACAGACTACGGAAAGTCCAGGAGAATTAACTACAGTCTCCCAGACTACTATTCGCCCT
>NZIM01000051.1 GCA_002691585.1 Legionellales bacterium | reverse complement strand
GGTTTGAGCGTTAAATACATGTCATATGAATCTATTTTTAGTGCGGTTTTAAACATCGATCCATTTACTGCTTCCGTCAATGATTTTCAAAGTATTGCGTATGCAAAGAAACTACTGATCCCGGAGGACGTTGATGAACTGACTGTCAGTGATTGGCAAAATTTTCTTTTTACTTTCTGCGTTGAACCGTACTTAAAACGTTACCCGTGTGCTGTGGTGTATGATTATCCAATAGCTATTTCATCTATGGCACGTGTGAGTGCATTAGACCAGGAAAAAGCAGAGCGTTTCGAAATTTATTTGCACGGTTTTGAGTGTGCAAATGGCTACGCAGAGATTGAGTATGTTGAAGATTATCTTAAAAGATGCCATGTACATAATATCTACAGAAAAAGAAAGGGGCTGGAAGAAGTTCAACCCGACGCAAATTTTGTTCATATGATCCGCGATGGCTTTCCTGCGTGCTCAGGGGTATCGGTTGGTCTAGATAGGGTATTATTATTACTGACAGAATCTGATGCAATCGGTGAGGTTATTGCGCGGAACGTTTCCGGGAACTCAAAATCCCTAAAACAGGTGGCAGCATAGCAATAACAAAAATGCAAAGTATACTAATGCTATAGCTTGCAGGTGAGCTGTAACCTAGTTCTGATGGGACCATAAACCCTATAAAAAATGTAATTACTGACGTAATTGAGCCAATAATACATACAAATCCAAGCAGAGGTGTTTTGAAATAATTATCATGAAATGGACGTTGCTGTTTTAAGAGATAGGCAGCATAAAAAAGAGTGACATAAATAATAAGGCTTAATTGGGTTGTTACAGCACTTAGGAGAACAAACGCTACTTGAATGGGTAAGATGATTACAGAGATACTTAAAATTGAAAAAATAATTCCTTGGATCAATAAAATGACATAGGGGGCATTGTATTTGTTCTCTTTTGCCAGGAATTTTGGTAAGAAATCATCTTGGGCTGCAACAAATACACCTTTGGTTATTCCTATTACCCAAGCTGCTAATGAGCCCAAAGAACCAAGAATTACAAGTGAACCAAAGACAGGGAAAAACCAACTTAAATGATTCTCATCTAAAATTAATTTTGCTGTTTGCATGACCCCTTCAATTACGTTCAATTCTTCTGCAGGCACCATGGCTACAATTGCAAGAGAAGCAAGGATTAAGGACAATACAATGATAATAACGGAAATCAATGTTGCCTTCGGAAATGTCTTTGCAGGATTAACTACTTCATCAGCATGTGCAGCAGAAATCTCGATACCAATCAATCCAAATAGTAATTCTACGAAATACGGTAAACTATCTTTTTGTTCATAAAAGTTTGGAACAAAATCAATCAAATGAAAGTGTGTTAAGCCATGCCAGTGTGTTCGAAAGAGTGCCAAGATACAAATAATTGAAATTGGAATAAGGGTTCCTAGAATTGCGCTTGCAGTCGAGATCCAGCTCGATAATCGCATACCGAAGCAATTAGCCAATGTGCAAAGCCAAAAGATTGAAATCATACCCATTAATGTTACAAGAGGTGTTTTTAAAAAGGGTATATTGATAATGCTAGTCATTGCAGCCCATACAAACATCATCAATGATGGAAACCAAATCGTATTATATATCCACTGAATCCATACAATAAGGAAAGCAGCCTCTTTGCCTAGAGCCTCTTTTATCCAGACATAAATCCCCCCTTTTTTTGGAAAACGAGAAGCCAGTTCTGCACAAATTAAACTCGTTGGTATGAAAAAACAGACAGTAGCAATTAGATAAAACCCAACAAGACTATTGCCGAATTTTGCCGCAAAAGCTGGAGATCTAAGGCTATCAATGGCTATAATGTTTATCATGGCTATTGACCATGTGTTGAGTATGTGTTTTTGTGACATAGCGATCATATTAGCATATTTTATAAACTGAGGTAGACAAAATTTAACGTAAAGTGATGATGCCATGAAGATATACTGTGTAGGCGGCGCTGTAAGAGACAAATTATTAGGGTTGGCGCCAAAAGAATTCGACTGGGTTGTAGTGGGCTCGTCAGTTAAAGAAATGTTAGCCAAAGGGTATATGCAGGTTGGTAGGGATTTTCCCGTTTTTTTGCACCCAAAAACAAAAGAAGAATATGCTCTTGCAAGGACAGAAAAGAAAATATCATCAGGACACACAGGGTTTACATGTTACGCTGCGCCCGATGTTTCTTTGGAGGAAGATTTACTTCGAAGAGATTTGACGATAAATGCAATGGCCGAGACACAAGATGGCCAAATCATTGACCCTTATAATGGCCAAAAGGACATTAGCAATAAGATATTACGCCATGTTTCCAATGCATTTGTTGAGGACCCTTTAAGAATTTTACGCGTTGCACGATTCTCAGCAAAACTAGATGGTTTTACTGTTGCGGATGAAACTCAGTTATTGATGAAGCAAATGGTTGAGAAAGATGCATTATCCGAATTGTCAACAGAACGTGTTTGGAAAGAGTTCTCAAGAGCGTTAGTATGTTCTCAGCCATGGCAGTTTTTTGAGGTGTTAGAATCCATCGGAGCGAATAGTAAACTTTGGCCCTATTTAACAATTAATATCTCGCGTTTGACCATGATTGCAAGCAAGGCACACGATATTTCCATGAGAATGGGGGCTCTTTTTTGGCATGTCGATTTGAAACATGCAGAAGAGTTTTCATCTCGTTGGGTCATTCCTAATAAGTTAAAGCGAGAGATTTGTTTGATAAGTAAGTTTAGCATGATGATGGAGGAGAACATCACCTTGCCAAAACAGCTTCTAAAAATATTAGATAGTTTTGATGTTTTGAGAAGACCAGAGGCCCTGATAACTTTTATTAACCTTTTGGAAATGCAAGATTATTCTGTCAACAGTCGATTATTAAAAGAGGGCTTTAACTTAATTCGTAAGCTTGATATGGGTGAGATCGCAAAACAACATAAAGATCCTGCTCAGGGCATCCACAACGCGAAACTTAAAACATTAACTACTTTATTCTGAGTGTATGAATATATCCTAAAAGACACTTGACGTGTATTGGTCATAAGTGTTAAATGTTTTCTTGGCGCATGAGATCGCTCTTGAAAAAGTGGTTAAGGGCAATTGTTCTATGGCTTTTTTGTATTTTGTCAGCGATCGGCATTTTCGCAATTGACTGATGGGTTTGTTGATCAATAAATATTGGGTCATAGCCAAAACCATTCGTACCTTCTGGATGGGATGCGATGTTTCCGTGCCATAAGCCTTCAAAAAACTGGGGTAATGGGTCATTTGCATGTCGAACAAATGCTAACACACAGACGTAGTATGCTGATCGGTTCGGTTTGTTTTCCATGAGACTCAAAACTTTTTGGATGTTGGCATCAAAATTTTTTTCTTCACCTGCAAAACGTGCAGAATGTATTCCAGGTTTCTGATCGAGTGCTTGGATGCATAGACCAGAATCATCGCCTAATGCTGGTTTTGATGTTTTTTGTGCGGTGAATCTTGCTTTCAAAAGCGCATTTTCATGGAAAGATAATCCTGTTTCCTCAATTTCTTCATTGGAGTAGTCTCCGAAGAAATCCAGCTCAATTCCTTTCTCAGAAAACAAATCTTTTATTTCGAGAAATTTGCCTTTGTTGTGGCTTGCGAACACAATGTTTTTACTCATATATAAATATAATATTACAAATAAAATGATGACGAAAGATTAAATCTTGAATAAATCATATTTCACAGGATATAATCATTCTATGTCGCACGCTGCACCAATCTTAAAGCATAAGAGTTCTTTCAAACCTTGGATTGTGACAATTACCGCATCATTGTTTTTCATGTATTCATTTGCTCAGATGAACATGTTTAATGCGTTAGGGCCTAACATGGTGGAGTTTTTTAAAATTGATGCACTGGAGCTGGGTAACTTATCTGCGATGAGTTTATATGGGAATGTCTTGCTTATTCCTATAGCAGGAATTATTCTTGATCGATTCTCTACTCGACAAGTCATCTTGGTCAGTATGATTATTTGTACGTTTGCAACATTGTTTTTCTCCTTTGCTACCAATTATCATGTGGCTGCATTTTTTCGTTTCGTTGCAGGTTGTACAGGGGCATTTTGTTTTTTAAGCGCGATAGTTCTTTGTTCTAGATGGTTTGAGCCTCAATCAATGGCGAAAGTTATTGGCTTTATTGTTACTATGGCCATGTTGGGAGGAGCGTTAGCACAGGAGCCAATGCTGATCCTTATTGATCAATTCGGATGGCATGCAGCGCTTCGTTACTATGCATTTTTGGGTTTCTTCCTCATTTTTTTTATGTACTTTTTTTTAGAAGATACTCCTGAACAAAAAGTATTCTATCCGCCGCCTAGAATGAAGTACGAAGATCTAAAAGATAGTTTTTTCGCAGCAACATCTAATCCCCAGAACTGGCTTTGTGGAGGTTACACTAGTTTAATGAATCTAATAGTTATTGTAATTGGTGCTGTATGGGGCGCTGGCTATTTACAAAGTGTTTATCGTTTATCACTTCATGAGGCTAATGAGATTACCTTTTTAATATTTGTGGGTACGATGATTGGTTCGCCTATTGTAGGTGCTATATCAGATCGTTTACAGCAAAGGAAAACAGTCATGATGTACGGGGCAATCGTTTCGCTTCTTCTTTCGTTGATTTTAATTGTAAATGATCAATTGAATTTTATTGTTCTGTCTTCTATTTTCTTTTTGTTAGGGTTTACAACGAGTACACAGGTCATCTCATATCCTGTAATCGTTGAGAGCAATGCATCAAAAAATACTGGAGTAAGTGAATCTCTGGCCAGCTTTTTAATTTTAGGAACAGGCGCAATTTATCAAAATTTATATGGTCTTGTAATGAATTTGCATGCGAAAAATGTGTTCTTTATGCCTAGTGATTACGTTTATACAGCAGGAGATCATTATTATGCATTTTGGTTGATCCCTGTGGCTTTTGTTATCAGTATTATTTTGGCAAGCTTGATAACCGAGACAAATGCACAACGATTAACTTCTTAATATCTATATCAGATATCTAAATTTGACAAACTAAACGGTATGTTAGCATCAACGTGATAGAAGGTAACTTTTGCGTTTTCAGCAGCTTCCGCGTCTGATCGTTTATCACCAATGAAGCATGCATTAGAGGCAGAGACATTTAACGTAGCAAGAATACTGAAAATTAACCCTGGTTGAGGTTTTCTACACAAGCATTTTGCACTAGGTAAATGCGGGCAAAATTTGATCAATTCGATTTCTCCCCCAAGTTTTTTCACGCTGATCAACATTTTTTTATGAATGGCATTAAGCATTTCAAGGGAAATATAATTTCTTGCTACCGCTGATTGATTGGTTGCGATTGCAATACGGTGTCCAGACTTTGACCAGCTGGCAATGGTTTCAAGAGCACCTTCAATGGGATGCCATTCATCCACATGCCGAATATAGTTTTTCGAATCATAATTAATGACCCCATCACGATCTAATATGATTAGCTTAGGTGGTTTACTCTTTGTCATGGTCAGTTCTCATTGCGTTGATAAATCTAGGCTGTTTGTTCAGGTCGTAATGTTGTGTAACGTTCCAATCTTTATTGAATAATTTAGAAAGAGTGTGTTGATGGCCATGCTCAATCCATACTTTACCTTTTGAATATTGAACTTGTTGAATAATGGTTCGTATATCTCTAAGTCCATCTTTATCTGAATATAAGGCTTTATGTGGCTCAAGTTGAATGCTTTTATCTTTCCAGGATGTTTCGACATATGGTGGGTTTGCAATAATTACATCAACCGTTGAGATATCGATTGTTGAAAGCCAATCAGACACAACCCATTGCACTCTATGTTGCTCATATTTTTTTTGATTGATAATTGCAACCTCAAGTGCGTCTTGGTCTATATCAACGCCGACGACTGTTTTTTCAGGGAATGTCTTTTTTAAGGATAAAGCAATACATCCTGATCCTGTACCTAGATCTACAATTACTTGGTCTGTTGTTTGAATATTTGAAATAATATGTTCAACCATGACCTCTGTCTCAGGTCTGGGTACTAATACGCGTTCATCAATATATAAAGATAAGTCCATAAAATCCATGGATTTTAGAATGTATGCAAGAGGTTTCCCTTCACACCTTTCCTGTACCCATTGATCTAAGATGCTTGCGTTGGGTGCATGGTTTTTCATCCAGGTCAATTCTTGTGAGTGATTTTTAATACCGTATGATTTTAATTTAGCTAGATGCTGTTTCATATAAGTAGTTTATGTTTTAATCCTGGGATTTCTTGGGCTAATTTGGGAACGAGATAACCTGGAAGCGATCCTTGAAGTTGCTGATAAAGTGATTTCGCAACCTCATCGGAAACTTTGAAGTGCATGCCTTGTTTAACCGGATCTAATTGATGTAAATAATAGGGTAACACTTTGCGTTTCCATAACGCATTTGATAGATCAACAAGTGCTTTTAAGTTGTCATTAACGCCTTTAAGTAAGACAGATTGATTTAAGACGGTAAAGTGATTTTGACTAAGTTGGTGTAATGCGTCGTTATTTTCAACATTGAATTCAGAGTCATGATTGATATGAAGGACAACGACCCATTGCCAAAAGTCATATTTTTTAGGAAGTGACTGAATGAATGAATCTATTCTTGATGCTACTATCATTGGCATTCGGGTATGCAGTCGAATTGTTTTTATGTGGCTAATTTTTTTTAGTGCATCAAACAGTTTTTTAAGTTTTTGATTTGATAGCATTAAGGGGTCACCACCACTTAAAATAATTTCGTGAATACTTTCATCTTTAGTGATGTATTCTAAAATTAAATTTAAATTTTTAAAGGGGTTTTCATCGGTATATGGAAAATGCCTCCTGAAACAATAACGGCAATGAATAGCGCACGCTTGTGTCAATGTAAGGAGTACCCGATGAGGGTACTTATGTAATAGTCCTGGAGGGGTTGTTGTACTTACTTCTTGTAAGGGGTCTACAAGACCGTCTTTGTAGCGTTCGTGTTCTGATGGTAGAAACTGTAGGTTGAGAGGGTGATTTAAATCCTCTGGAAGCATTGTTTGAGCATAGTCTTCAGGGATTTTTACGCTGAAACCAAAGTCTTCATTTTTGTATGTAATGTTCTTAGTGCGATAGTGATTCATTATCTAATGATAATAAACTATCTCGCTTGTTCTTCAAGTGGTTCTAGGAAAACAGAAGCTTTATTGAAGGAGTTAATATTTGTTTGTCGAACAGGTGTTGTATAAATGACGTTTGAGTCATCTTGGGCAAATACAGACAAATTGGTTAAAGGGTGGAGAATAATTTTAGAGTTATTTTTTGTTTTGGCTAAAATTTTAGTTGCTCTAAAATGACTTGCGTCAACATCTGCCGTACCATTTATTGAAACAACGAAATTTTTTGAATCACCCGCTAAAAAGCTTTTACCCTCAGAAGCATTCAGTATTAGGTCGCCGTGATCATCGATCCAATACACCATCAATCGTCCCTTTCCATTGTGGTTGATGGTGTCAATGTGGTAGAAGCCCTCAAGGAAGGTATCGTTAACAGACTCTACGTTTAAGTTTCTGATGGTGCCGTTCCAATTTTTTGCTGTAACGTGACAATTTTTCAGTACAGCGAAACTATTTAAGGCATGTAATGGCGCATTGAACGACCATGAACCACCCGAGATAGATAGCACATCATCGTCAATGGAAAGATGCTTTCCTACATGGGGTTTAAGACTTTTTTCGTCAAGTTCTAGGAGGTTTTTTTCATCTAAGGAATGCCCATCAATTTTTATCTCTGCTTTACCTGTGCATGTAAAATGTTTTATTGGGGAAGCTGTAGATAGTGCAAGTAAAAAGAGAAATATAAGTTTAGAAAAAAAGTGGTTCATCTTAAGCCTCAATTGATATCAATTTCTATTCTACGATTAAAAAAGTCACCTAATACTTCTTTATTATTAAGTAAACGTTCTTCCGAAAACCCCATACCTTGGGCGGCCATCACATTGTAATTAATACCTTTGAACCATAGATAGTCCATCACTCGCTGAGCTTGTTCATTTGAAATAGCGACACCAATGCGGTCTTGTAAGCCAGCATCACTGAACGCGTGAATCAAAACACGCCGCGCACTTTTAGATGCTTCAACGATTGGAGATAAGGTTTGATCGATTTGAGGCATATAAGATAAATCTTCTTTGAAAAGAGCGTCGGTACTAATGGTGTACCGAGTGGCACTAGGAAGTTCAGTTTTGAAAATATATTTTGTAAGGAATTGGATTTTAGGATTTGAGGTTTTGAGCATGGAGCTCTCATCTACTTTATCCGCCAAGCTAAGATTAATACTGAAAAAAACTACTATTATTTGCCAAAGCATATCTACCTCCGACCCTCACTCTATGTGTAGGTTAACACGTATTTGAATGACTTTCATGTTTTTAGGGTGAAAAAGTTGCGTTTAAAGATTCCAATGGGTGATTACAATGATAGCATTAAATTTTTCATGAGAAATATGAATGATCTTAGGTAGAATCGTGCCGTTTACGCATACTTTTTTTGTAACTATAATTTTTGAATTCTTTCCAATAAATGAATCTTTTTGATGCGCGTTGTTTAAAATCCAATGGTATGCTTCATCAAATGGAAGATTAAGTCCAGTAGCATTATAAATAAGAGGGTTCATGTTAACATCTGTTAATTTTTTTGAGCCTTGAGACCAATTAAACCCTTGTTCAGTTTGAGTCATAGAGCCATATGGAAGCCCTAAAGGGCCAAGTAAAATTAAATGTAATTTCTGATGGTCTTGTTTCCAGATCATTCGACCACTATGTTTTTCTTTTCCATCGCTAATTGAGACCGTGCCGCGTGCAGACCAGCACTTAGGTAATGGCCTTTGGGTGCAGTGTTGGGTGATTGTCTGGTCCTGTTCAGGACATATAGCGCATCCCGTTAAACAAAGTATCATTGAGATTAAACATAATTTGGTGTAATCCATCCAAGTGATACTCCTATCATCAACAAAAAGAAAACAATGAGTGAGAATGTAATTCTCATGCTAAATGCTCGAGCCATTTTTCTACGGTCAATATTAGCATCAGTCAAACATCGTAAAGCAATGGCAAGATTGACGATCGCAACGACAATTAATAAAATTAATAATATTTTAAACATAGATTAGCTTACCTTTAAAATTTCTTGGACAACATGATCAACAGTAATGGCATTGATACATGGACATTGATCGAACGTACAGCGAATTTTACATCTATTATTTTGAGTACATGAGGAATGAGTCCCGAGAATTTTGTTTTGCGATGGCTTTTGAGGTTGGTGCGATAGAATGGAAACGCTTTTCCCTAGAGGCCCCCATCGTTCTGGGTGCAACGGTTTTTTGTTGACAAAAAGAGCAAATGTGTGTGTGCCAATGGCCGCTGCTATATGGGCCGGTCCTGTGCTACAGGCTACGACGGCGGTGCATTGCGAATATAAGCTAGCTAGTTGATCCAAATTAAGAGTACCCCAGAAAGAAGTGTATTCCTGAAATATTTGTTTGTAAAGATCGCCTTCATGGCGACTGCCTGTCATTATTGGGATGAATCCTTTTTTTTTCAGCTTATTTGCTAAAAGTAGGTAGTTTTCTGGGGGCCAATTTCTAGCGCTTTTGTTTGATCCAGGATTTAAAGCAATTAACTGTCGATTTTTTAGTGATACTGGAAGAGAGAGTGTATTTTGGGGGACTAATTTGCTCCATTTTGTGAGCTTGTCGTATGTGGGGTTCACATAAATGTTAAGTTTTTTAAGGTATTTTAAATTTAATTTTGCATTATGGCTATCGAGAAGCTTGGTTGAAACCAGTTCGAACGAGTTAGCACTTAACCATGTTGAGGGCTTACTTAAATTCGATATGCGTAAGGGTACTTTTGCTTTTTTTGCAGCTTGTAAGATTTCTCTATTTGTTGAGAAAACAACATCAACGTTGTCAAAACACCCGTTGGTTGCCATTGTTTCAAAAGAAGCAACTTCATCAATAAATGGACATAATGTGATGAGGGATGTTAGATATTCATCTACAAGAAAGCGAACGATGTAGTTTGGATAATGCTCTTTTATACATCCAGCAAAAGTTGTATGAATGATGTGGTCCCCGATGCCGTGATCTCTCGAGTGAAATAATATTCGCATATAGTAGATAATAATGTATCATTGTGCATATTAATTCAATGGTCATACATGAGAGAAATGGTTTTTAAAAAAATAATTTTTACTGCTGCTGTCATCTCAGTAGCATGCACATTTTATTTTTTAGGAAATTGGCAGCTTGAAAGGGCTGCTTATAAGAAAGAACTGATTCAAAACCTAACTAGACCAGTTTCAAAAACAGATATTCAGGCATTCCAACGTCAGTCAGTACATGAGTTGCGCCGCTATGAAGTTAGTGGGGGAGAGTGGAAAAACTCTTATTTTTATATAGATAATCAATTTGAAAATGGATTGATAGGCAAAAGACAGTATGGAATATATTGTCTTGAAAAGCGTTGTTTATTGGTGCGAGGACCGTGGATTACTAATTTCAAGGAATCCATAACGCTTAATCAATTACCTCTGATCGGACAAGTCAGGCGATTACCGTATTCGTTAATTAAGGCAAATGAAAAGGCCATTCAGCTCCCAATTACTCTCGTTAATATTGATAAAGATTACTTGGAGAGGCATTTTGAAGTTAAATTGTTAGGTTATGAGTTGGTCTTAGATGCCTTCAATCAAAATAAGCATCAAGTTTCGTCGGTTTCTGTGCATCGGCACTACGGGTATGCTTTACAATTTTATTTACTTGCTTTAATAGTGATCATTGGATATATTTTAGCAAAGTAATGATAGTTAAATCTCCAAAATTATTTTTTTCAATTGCCGGTTTATTATCCTTAGCACCTCTTATAATGATTGGTTGGTGGAGCTTATTAGGACATCCTGACCCTACAAGCCAGAAAGGAAATTTAATTCAGAATGCAGTTTTTGTTGAAACCTCCAAGTCAAGCGAGCCAGTTTGGTTGCTTGGACAGTTATCTAATACCATGTGTAATGATGAATGTAAGGGGCGAATGTTTTTATTGGAACGGATTAGGTTAGCAATGGGAAAAAATCAAAGGCGTGTTTCTGTTGCGTTGATCACTCCTAAACAAGAATCAATTGATCAGTATGACAATCTTGTGATAAAAAACTTCTCATCCATTCGAAATGAGGTCCAAAACGATGCGTTAGTAGTCGTTGACCCTCAAGGTCGAGTCGTCATGAGTTATTCAAAAGATGTTGACCCTAGAAATATTACATCAGATTTAAAAAAATTACTTAAGTTCTCAAGGATCGGTTAATGATACAGGCTAGATTAAAAACAATATTGTTTATCTTTTTGCTATGGGGGGCGTTCACGGTGTTGTTGGGAGCCTATGCAAGAATCAACGATGCCGGTTTGGGTTGTCCTGACTGGCCTGGTTGCTTTGGTCAGATTTTAGCGCCAACTTCTGATTCTCAGCTTGAAAAGGTGAGTGCTGGCTACAATGTATTGTCTGATAATACGCCTTTAAAAGCATGGCTTGAAATGATTCATCGTTATGCTGCAAGTGCTTTTGGATCATTTTTGATAGGATTCAGTTTTTATATATTAACCAACCGAAACTATCTACATAAAAGATGGAGTGGGGTTTTTATTATTAGCCTTGTGGTTTTTCAAGCTCTGCTCGGAATGTGGACAGTGACCTGGAAGCTACACCCGCTTGTTGTCATGGGACATTTGATGGGAGGGTTAACTCTTACAGCAATCTTGTATTGGCTTTATCTAGATGTGGGCAAGAAGGATCACGCATTGTTTGCAGAGCATTCAAATAAATCATCAAAACTGGTTGGCTTCGGTCTTTTATTCGTTGTGATTCAGCTAGTCCTTGGTGGCTGGACCAGTGCTACCTACTCAGGTCCAATATGTGCAACATTTCCACTCTGTGAGGGTTCTTTGTGGCCTGAGATGAATTTTAGCGAAGGATTCTACCCACTGCTTACCATTGGTAAGAATTATCAAGGAGGGCTATTTAGTCATTCAGGTAGGGTTGCAATTCAAATGGTTCACCGTTACTGGGCATTTGTTGTTACGGCGTATTTAGTATTTTTGTCTTTTAAGATGTTTAAAAGAAGTCAAAAGAGTTTTAAATGGATCTTGTTGGTTCTAACAACTTTATCTTTACAAGTAATTGTAGGCATCTTAAATGTTTGGTGGTTTTTGCCCATATCTCTTGCTGTTTTACATAATGGTTTAGCATTGCTTTTACTTTTATTGATGGTGGGTTGGTACCATGCAGCCCGAAAAGATCTAGCATAATGGAAATTATAAAAGAATATCTTGTTCTATGTAAGTTTAGAGTTGTTGTTTTGATGTTATTATCGGCAGTAGTTGGAATGCTGTTGGCTACACCTAAGATCAATATTTTACTTATGGTTGTTTCAATAATAGGTATTGGCTGTATCTGTGCTGCAGGTGGGGTGTGTAATCAATTGTTTGAAATACAAATTGACGAACAAATGTCGCGTACAAAGCACCGACCTTTATTAAGCCAAAATATTACAGAGCAATCTGCATGGATATTTGTTATGTTGCTAATCATCATAGGTGTTTCATTGTTAGTCTACCATGTGAATGCATTGACAGCCGGGATAAGTGTTTTAGGAATGATTGGGTATGCTTGGGTTTACACGTGTGTTTTAAAACATTCTACACCTCAAAATATTGTTATAGGTGGATTTAACGGAGCGTTACCTCCTCTACTGGGGTGGACTGCTATGACGGGCCATCTCGCGCCAGAAGCATTGGCATTGGTTGCGATCATCTACACTTGGACCCCACCTCATTTTTGGGCATTGGCGATTTCGAAAAAAGATGATTATGCAAAAGCAGATATTCCAATGTTGCCTGTAACGCATGGTGTGGAATTTACATGTCAGCAGATTTTCTTGTACACAGTCTTAATGATTTTATGTACGTTGTTGCCAATATTGATGTGGATGTCAGGGGCGATCTACGCTGTCGGTGTTAGTTACTTGAATGCTCGGTTTTTAATGTACGTTTGGAAGCTGTGGGGAAATCCAAATAAGGTGATAGCAATGGATACGTTTAAATATAGTATTATCTATTTAATGTATTTATTTTTATTGTTAATCATAGACCATTTTTTTAAGATTCCAATTTAACAATGCGAGATTGGATGAATTGGCTTTTGAGGAACGAAGGTCAGGAACGAATTAAAACGTATGGTATTGGAAGTGATGCAGATGGTTTGTTTTGGTGTTTTGATGGCCATAAGCAAAGAGTTGATTGGATAAAAAAGTACCGTCATATTTTAGATAATGGCCTCGATAGAAAGGCATTCAAGTTGTTGAGAGCCATTTGGGGCAAGTCCAATCAATGTCCAAGTGTTTTGGATGCGTGCGCAGGATTAGGAAAAGATGCGTATTTGATAGCATTGAGCGGATGTTCAGTGACGGCATGTGAAAAATCAGCGCTTGTCTATGGATTTTTACAAAACGCGATTGACCGACTCGATTCTTCAGAACGAGTTCTATTGACATGTGTACATGCAGATGTAATGAGTTACATGAAAAAGTGGCCTGTAACCCGAAAGCGGCCCGATGTTGTTTACCTTGATCCCATGTTCAATCATCGCTTGAATGCGAAAGTAAAACAACACGCGTGGTTTTTAAGGGAAATCGGGGAACATGGCACACAAGCTGAGTTACTAGAAGCATCTTTAAGTTTTGCATTAAGCCGTGTTGTAGTTAAACGGTCAGTGAAAAATACTTGGCTTCAAAATAAGAAGCCTACCTATTCAATTGAGGGAAAAACAACGCGCTTTGATATCTATCAGGTGTAGATTAGCAGCCAGGTTTATTGCCCCATAAAAATTTATGCAGTTGGACTTGTAGTCGAACAGGTGCGCTATATTTTAGTATCAAATCAGCTAGTGTGCTGGCCGGCATCTCCTCGTGTGACGGTGAGAACCAAATGGGGCACTTATTTTTTAAGTCATGATCGATGATGAATTGTTGACTCCAATGGAAATCTTCCTCATTACAAATTACAAATTTAAGCTGATCAGTTAGTTTTAGGTGCGCTAAATTATTTATAAGATTCTTCGAGGATTCTTTTGATCCAGGGGTTTTTATATCCATGATGATGTGGACTCGTTGATCAATGTTTGATATGTCAAGTGCTCCGCTGGTCTCAATAGACACAATGAATTGCTGATCACAAAGAGCTGTCATCAATGGATGAACCATGGGTTGGCTAAGGGGCTCGCCCCCGCTAACACAGATATAAGGGGTATTGTGGCTTTCAATTTGTTTCTTAATGTCTAAGATGGTTAAGTTGTTGCCTTTATTAAATGCATACGCAGTATCACAATACTGACATCTCAAGGGGCATCCTGTAAGGCGTATGAATACAGTAGGGTATCCACTGAAGATAGATTCTCCTTGAATGGAATAAAATATTTCATTGATTTTAATTGTTTGGTTCATAGGTAACAAAGAACGAGTCGTTTTCTGCAAGCGTTATTGCTGTAATTGTAATGTTATTCGGTATAATTTTATTAAGTTCGTTATAAAGCCACTGACAAATGTTTTCGGTTGTTGGGTTGATAGTGTCAAAAGGCTTAATGTCATTAATGTGTTTGTAGTCTATACGATCAGTTACACTTTTTACAATGGATTTAGCCTCATAGAAATCAATCACCATATCTGTTGTATGCGATTTATTTGAAAAAGTGACTGCTACTTGATATGTGTGTCCATGTAAGTTTGCGCAAGGGCCTTCATAATCTCTAAGGTATACTGCAGATTGAAATGAGTGTTTAATCGTTACTTTTATCATATTGTCGTTATTATCCATTAGAAGTAATGTGTTAGTCAAGAATTTGACTCTTGTGGGGCGATACGTCAATGAGTTATTCTTGTTGAGTGATGGGGTATATGAATTTTTTTCTT